>NZ_JBSFDA010000023.1:0-84401 GCF_053593675.1 Streptomyces sp. NPDC002156
GGGGAGTTTGAGGACGAGGCCGTTCAGGCCGACAGCGGGGGCCTGGGGGCGGCAGCCCCCAGAAACGCCCACACCAACACCGCCCACCTACTAACCAGCGTTCACACAGGAACGTGCACTGTAGAAACCCTGCTGGCAACCAACCGCTCCGACTCCCGCAGAGCGGCCCGCTTCCGCAACCGCAGAATCTGGCTGACGCCAACCCCCTGCAACAGGAACACGAACGAGAACGCGACGGTGTAGTTGTCCCCGGTCGCATCAAGCAGCACACCGACCGCGAACAGCGTCGTCATCGAGGCGACGAACCCGCCCATGTTGGTGATCCCGGACGCCGTCCCCTGACGCTCGGGCGGATTCGCGGGCCGCGCGAAGTCGAACCCGAGCATGGACGCGGGCCCGCAAGCCCCGAGCACCGTGCACAGCACCACCAGCAGCCACATCGGGACGTGCTCGGCGCCGGACACCGCCGGGTAGGCGAGCGTCACCGCCCACGTCACCGCCGTCAGGCCCACCGTGCCCAGCGCCAGCGGCAGCCGGGCCGTGTGGTGCCGGGCGACGATCTGGCCGTACACCAGGCCGATCACCATGTTCGAGAGCACGACCAGCGTGAGCAGTTCGCCGGCCGTCGCCCGCGTGAGCCCCTGTGCCTCGACGAGGAACGGCAGGCCCCACAGCAGCAGGAACACCATCGCCGGGAACTGGGTGGTGAAGTGCACCCAGAGGCCGAGCCGGGTCCCGGGCTCACGCCACGAGGCGGCGATCTGCCGGCGCACGTAGGCGGCCCCCTGATGCGGGAACGGCTCCGGCTCGTGCCCCTCGGGGTGGTCCTTGAGGAACACGAGCATCAGCACCAGCACCACCACACCCGCGAGCGCGCTGCCCGCGAAGGCCGCCGTCCACCCCACGCCGTGCAGCAGCCGGGCCAGGACGAGCGTCGAGACGAGGTTGCCCGCCATCCCGGCCAGCCCCGCGAGCTGCGCGACCAGCGGCCCGCGCCGCGCCGGGAACCACCGGGACCCGAGCCGCAGCACGCTGATGAACGTCATCGCGTCACCGCACCCGAGCAGCGCCCGGGAGGCGAGGGCCGTGCCGTACGAGGGCGAGAAGGCGAACCCGAGCTGACCCGCCGTAAACAGAATCACCCCGATGGTCAGCACCTTCTTGGTGCCGAGCCGGTCGACGAGCAGGCCGACGGGTATCTGCATGCCCGCGTAGACGAGGAGCTGGAGGATCGAGAAGGTCGACAGGGCGGACGCGCCCACGTGGAAGCGGTCGGCGGCGTCGAGCCCGGCCACCCCCAGGGACGTACGGAAGATGACGGCGACGAAGTACACGGAGACGCCGACGGACCAGACGAGGACGGCCCGGCGCCCACCGGGCGGATCGCCGGGCAGCGAACCGGAACCGGAACTGCTCTTCACTGCACCCCCGCGGCTCATCGGACCTCGCCCCGCGCCAGGTTGGAGAACCAGCTGACGTGCCGGTGCACGATCGCGACCGCCGCCTCCGGATCGCCCGAGCGCAGCGCGTCGAGGATCTCCTGGTGCTCGACGAGCGTCTTGGTGATGCGGTCGGGGTGGGCGTGCATGACGGCGACGCCCATCCTCAGCTGCCGGTCGCGCAGTTGGTCGTAGAGGCGAGAGAGGATCTCGTTGCCGCCGCTGCGGACGATCTCGGCGTGGAAGCAGCGGTCGGTCACGGCCGCGCCCGCGAGGTCGCCCGCAGCGGCCTGTTCGCGCTGCCGTTCGAGGAGTTCGGTGAGGCGGGCGATCAGCCGGGGCGAGGCGGGCACCGCCTTGCGGATCGCGTGCTCCTCGACCAGCTGCCGGGTCTCGACGACGTCCGCGATCTCCTGCGCGGAGACGGGCAGGACGAGCGCGCCCTTCTTCGGGTAGAGCTTGATCAGCCCCTCGGCCTCCAGGCGCAGCAGCGCCTCGCGCACCGGTGTGCGCGAGACCCCGACGGCCTCGGCCAGCTCGCCCTCGGTGAGCAGGGTCCCGCCTTCGTAACGGCGGTCCAGGACGCCCTCTTTGACGTGGGCGTAGACGCGGTCGGCGGCGGGAGGTTGCTTCACGTGCTGCACGGCCAGGCTGCTCATGCCGACAGCATAGATACAACACGTACACATGAGGGCGGCCGTCCGCCATATGGACCGATCCCGTGAGCCGATCGCCGGTCGGGGCGTGACGTCGCCGCACGGAGAGCAGTTCAGTCTCCGGAAGGGTCGCGGGAACCACGAAGAGCCGTACGGCGTCCCTCGGAAAGGGAAAATCGGGGAACCCGCCTCAGCACGCGCACAACCAACTGTGCTAGTTACGAGTCACACGAGAGCGGCATTCCGCCGACGACTCGGCCAACTCGGCCGCTCTCCAGGGGCATTCGGACGATTCAGACGTAATCGGGGTATTGAAGTTGATAACCGGCATCCAGGGCATCCGTTTCCGCAGAGCCGCAGCCGTCGTGGTCACCACCGGCGCCGTGCTCGCGACCGGAGCGCTCACCGCGGCGCCCGCGCAAGCCGCTGTCGCCACACCCACCATCACCGCCCCAGGCGGATTCCTGATGAACAGCGCCAACGGCTCGACCCTGTTCAGCAAGGCCCCCAACACGAGGCGGCTCACCGCTTCGACCACGAAGATCATGACCGCGAAGGTCGTGCTCTCGCAGGCGAACGTGAACCTTGACACCAAGGTCACGATCAAGAAGGCGTACAGCGACTACATCGTCTCCAAGGGCGCCTCGTCGGCCAGGCTGATCGTCGGCGACAAGGTCACGGTCCGTCAGCTGCTGTACGGGATGATGCTGCCGTCCGGCTGCGACGCCGCGATGGCCCTCGCCGACAAGTTCGGTACCGGCACGACGGTCGCCGCACGCACCAAGTCGTTCATCGCGAAGATGAACTCGACGGCCAGAAGTCTCGGCATGACGAACACGCATTTCGATTCGTTCGACGGTATAAGCAACGGCTCCAACTACTCGACGCCGAAGGACCTCACGCTGCTCGCCCGCAGCGCGATGAAGAGCGGCGCCTTCAAGGCGGTCGTGAAGACCAAGTCGTACACGGCGAAGACGGTCACGAAGACCGGCGCCTCCCGCAACACGACCTGGACGAACACCAACACCCTGCTCGGCTGGAACGGCACGCTCGGCATCAAGACCGGCTCGGGCACCGACTCCAAGTACTGCCTCGTCTTCGCCGCCACGAAGAACGGCGAGTCGGTCATGGGCGCCGTCATGACCGCCTCCTCGGCGGCCAACCGCACCACTGACGTCAAGAAGCTCATCAACTACGGCTACGCGAAGATCAGCTGACGCCTGCGCCAGACGGAAATGGGGGCGGCCACTCGAAGTGGCCGCCCCCGTTTTCACGCCCAGGTGATGAGCTTCTTCGGCTGTTCCAGGATCGCCGCCACGTCCGCCAGCACCTTGGACCCCAACTCCCCGTCCACCAGGCGGTGGTCGAAGCTCAGCGCCAGTGTGGTGACCTGGCGCGGCTTGACCTTGCCCTTGTGGACCCACGGCTGGAGCCTGATCGCGCCGACCGCGAGGATCGCGGACTCGCCGGGCGGGAGGATCGGCGTGCCCGTGTCGACGCCGAAGACGCCGACGTTGGTGATCGTCACCGTGCCGCCCTGCATCGCCCCGGGAGAGGTCTTGCCGTCCCGTGCCGTGGACACCAACTCGGCGAGCGCCGCCGCCAGTTGCGGGAGCGTCTTCTCGTGGGCGTCCTTGATGTTCGGGACGATCAGACCGCGCGGGGTGGCCGCCGCGATGCCCAGGTTGACGTAGTGCTTGAGCACGATCTCCTGGTTCGCCTCGTCCCAGGACGCGTTGACGTCCGGATTGCGCCTGATCGCGACCAGCAGGGCCTTGGCGATGAGGAGAAGCGGATTCACCCGCACCCCCTGCATCTCCTTGTCCTGCTTCAGCTCCTCGACGAGCTTCAGCGTGCGCGTCACGTCCACCGTCACGAACTCCGTGACATGCGGCGCCGTGAACGCCGAGCCGACCATCGCCGCCGCGGTCGCCTTCCGTACGCCCCTGACCGGGACGCGCGTCTCCCGCGTGCCGTCGTACGTGGCCACCGGCGCCGGTGCCGCGGGGACGGCCGGCGTGGTGCGCACCGGCTCGGGGGCCGGCGGGGCCACCGCCGCGTGGACGTCCTCGCGCGTGATGACGCCGTCGGGGCCCGACGGGGTCACCGTCGTCAGGTCGACCCCGAGATCCTTGGCGAGCTTGCGCACCGGCGGCTTCGCCAGCGGACGGGCGGCTCCTGCGGCCGGGCCGGCCAGGCCGTTGACGGTGCTGTGGCCGTTCAGCTCCTGCTGGACCGCCGCAGCGACCTCCTGGGCCGGGACCTCCGCGCCCTTGCGGGGACGGCGCTTGGTCGAGGACACAGCCACGCCGTAGCCGACGAGCACCGGCTGCCGGGCCGGAGGCTTCGCCTCCTCGGGTGCTTCGGCGACAACCGGAGTCCCAGTCTCCGCCGCGGCACCGCCACCGCCACCCCCGACATCCACCGCGATGATCGACGTACCCACGTCGACCGTCGTGCCCTCGGGGAAGTGGAGTGCGCGGACGACCCCGTCGTACGGGATGGGCAGTTCGACGGCCGCCTTGGCGGTCTCGACCTCGCACACCACCTGGCCGTCGGCGACCGTGTCGCCCGGCTGGACATACCACTTGAGGATCTCGGCCTCGGTGAGTCCCTCGCCCACGTCGGGCATCTTGAACTCGCGAACGGACGCGTCAGTCATCGTCGTCACGTCCCTCTCCTCAGTACGCCAGCGAGCGGTCGACGGCGTCGAGCACCCGGTCCAGGCTCGGTAGGTACTCCTCCTCCAGGCGCGCCGGCGGGTACGGGGCGTGATAGCCGCCGACCCTGAGCACCGGTGCCTCCAGGTGGTAGAAGCAGCGTTCCGTGATCCGGGCGGCGATCTCCGCGCCCGAGCCGAAGAACACCGGTGCCTCGTGCACCACGACCAGACGGCGGGTCTTCTCGACCGAGGCCTGGACGGAGTCGAAGTCGAGCGGGGAGACCGACCGCAGGTCGAGGACCTCCAGGGACCGGCCCTCCTCGGCCGCCGCGTTGGCGACCTCCAGGCACAGCTTCACCATCGGGCCGTAGGCGGCGAGGGTGAGGTCGCTGCCCTCGCGGACCACCTGGGCCTTGTGCAGCGGGCCCGGGATGGCCTCGACATTGACCTCGGCCTTGTCCCAGTAGCGCCGCTTCGGCTCGAAGAAGATCACCGGGTCGTCGCTCTGGATGGCCTGCTGCATCATCCAGTAGGCGTCCGACGCGTTGGACGGGGACACCACCTTGAGGCCCGCCACATGCGCGAAGAGCGCCTCCGGGGACTCCGAGTGGTGCTCGACCGCGCCGATCCCGCCGCCGTACGGAATGCGGATGACGACGGGGAGCTTGATCTTGCCCAACGCGCGCGCGTGCATCTTCGCGAGCTGGGTGACGATCTGGTCGTACGCCGGGAAGACGAAGCCGTCGAACTGGATCTCCACGACCGGGCGGTAGCCGCGCAGGGCGAGGCCGATGGCCGTGCCGACGATGCCCGACTCGGCGAGCGGGGTGTCGATGACCCGCTCCTCGCCGAAGTCCTTCTGCAGACCGTCGGTGACCCGGAAGACCCCGCCGAGCTTGCCGACGTCCTCACCCATGATCAGGACCTTGGGGTCGGACTCCAGGGCCTTGCGCAGCGATTCGTTGATCGCCTTGGCCAGGGCCATGCTCTTGGCCGTCACGGCCTTCGCCGTCTGCGATGCCGCTGTCTCTGCCGCCATGATCACGCCCCCTCCACATCTGCGAACGACGCCTGGTAGGCGGCGAACTGGGCCCGCTCCTCGTCCACGAGCGCGTGCCCGTCGGCGTAGGTGTGCTCGAAGATCGCGAAGTGGTCCGGGTCCGGCATGGCACGGACCGCTTCACGCACTCGCCTGCCCAACGACTCGCTCTCGGCCTCCAGTTCCGCGAAAAATCCCTCTTCCGCGTGGTTTGAGGCCTCCAGATATGTGCGAAGGCGGGCGATCGGGTCCTTCGCCTCCCAGGCCGCCCGCTCGTCGTCGTGCCGGTAGCGGGTCGGGTCGTCGGAGGTGGTGTGGGCGCCCATGCGGTACGTGTACGCCTCGACCAGCGTCGGGCCCTCGCCGCTGCGGGCCCGCTCCAGGGCCCACTTCGTCACCGCGAGGACGGCCAGGACGTCGTTGCCGTCCACCCGTACGCCCGGGAAGCCGTAGCCCTGCGCGCGCTGGTAGAGCGGGACGCGGGTCTGGCGCTCGGTCGGCTCGGAGATCGCCCACTGGTTGTTCTGGCAGAAGAACACCACGGGGGCGTTGTAGACCGACGCGAAGGTGAAGGACTCGGCGACATCGCCCTGGCTGGAGGCGCCGTCCCCGAAGTAGGCGACGACCGCGGAGTCGGCCCCGTCCTTGGCCACGCCCATGGCGTAGCCGGTGGCGTGCAGGGTCTGGGAGCCGATGACGATCGTATAGAGGTGGAAGTTGTTGCTGTTGGGGTCCCAGCCGCCGTGGTTCACCCCGCGGAACATGCCGAGCAGGTTGGTCGGGTCGATGTCCCGGCACCAGGCGACACCGTGCTCGCGGTAGGTCGGGAAGACGTAGTCGTCGGTGCGGGTGGCGCGGCCGGAGCCGATCTGGGCGGCCTCCTGGCCCAGCAGCGAGGCCCACAGGCCCAGCTCGCCCTGGCGCTGGAGGGCGGTCGCCTCCGCGTCGAAGCGGCGGGTCAGCACCATGTCGCGGTACAGACCGCGCAGGTCGTCGGGGGTGAGGGCGGCGACGTACGGGTCGTAGGCGGCGTTCTTGACGCGCCGGCCCTCGGGGGTGAGCAGCTGGACGAGGTCCGGATCGGCGCCCGTCGCGGCCGGCTCGGCGGCCCGCTTCTTGGGGACGGCTCGTTTGGCGGGGGCGCGTTTGGTGGTGGCTCGCTTCGCGGCGGTGGCCTTGGACTCGGTGGCAGTGGCGGGCTGCGCGGCCGTGGCTGATGCGTCGGCGGCCGGTGCGTCGGCGCTCTGCGCGGTGGTGCGGGTGGTACCGGTCTTGCTTCCGGCGCTGCGTCGCGGTTTGCGCGCGGCAGTGCTCTCCACGGTCACGTGTACTCCTCCGTCGGTCCGGCCCCGGGGTTACCGGGTAACCAGTGCGGTCACCTGTTCCCGATACCCGTGCACGGGGTGGGTGCCACTCGGCCGGGAACAGGCGTGACAGGTGTCCCGGCGAGCGTCCGCAAGCATCACGTTACCCAGTGCGCCATATTTCTATGAAACCCCCCTGACCTGCGATTTTGCTTGGAAATCCAAGTAAATTGAACAAGTCGGGAAGGGGCCCTGGTCACAGCCTTGCAGGGGGCCGGAACAACGGCACGTTATCCCGCGGACCCAGGCCACGGGAAGAGTCGGTATGTGAGACTGTTCGCGTGTCCGAAGACGGAAAAATCACTGTATTTCTCCTCGATGACCATGAAGTCGTCCGCCGGGGGGTCCATGAGCTGCTCTCGGTCGAGGACGACATCGTGGTAGTCGGCGAGGCCGGCACGGCGGCCGACGCGCTGGTACGGATTCCGGCCACCCGTCCGGACGTGGCGGTGCTGGACGTACGGCTCCCGGACGGCAGCGGTGTCGAGGTGTGCCGCGAGATCCGTTCCCGGGACGCGGGCGTCAAATGCCTGATGCTGACGTCGTTCGCCGACGACGAGGCCCTCTTCGACGCGATCATGGCGGGCGCCTCGGGGTACGTCCTGAAGGCCATCCGCGGACATGAACTACTGGCGGCGGTACGGGACGTGGCGGCCGGCAAGTCCCTGCTCGACCCGGTCGCGACGGCCCGTGTCCTGGAGCGGCTGCGGAGCGGCGGCGGCGCAGCCACGGGGGTGCAGGGGGACGAGCGGCTCGCGAACCTGACCGACCAGGAGCGCAGAATCCTCGACCTGATCGGTGAGGGGCTCACCAACCGCGCGATCGGCGAGCGGCTGCACCTCGCCGAAAAGACGATCAAGAACTATGTGTCGGGACTGCTGTCGAAGCTGGGCATGCAGCGGCGCGCGCAGGCGGCGGCGTACGTGGCACGGATGCATGCGGAACGACAGGGGCAGAGCCGGGGTTTCTGAGGTCTTGGGCCCTCCGGGGCGCCCGAATCGGGACCTAAGGCCTCTCTTCTCGGGGCGAGCGCCCCTGGTGTGCCCGTTTGTCCGTCGCCCACAGTGAGTGCATGCCGACCGAGGAACAGCACGAGCAGGACGACCAGCGCGCCGCCGACCTCCTCGGCCGCGTCGAGCACGGCCGGGTCGCGACCAGCATGCGCGCGCTGCCCTTCCTGGCGTCCGCCCGGCACATCGTCGTGGACGGCCGGGTCCTGCTGCGGCTGCACAGGGGGCACGGGTACCACCGGGCGTGCGTGGGCGGTGTCGTCGCGTACGGCGCGGACGTGCCGTCGGCACGCAACCGGCGGTCGTGGTCCGTGCAGGTCGTCGGGGAGTGCGCGGCCGTGGAGCCGACCCCCGCCGAACTCGACCGGTTCGGCCCCGCACCGCGTTCAGTGGACGGCGTTCCCTTCGACCCCGTCTATCTACGAGTCGAACCCCAGTTCGCCACCGTGCACTCCGTGATCGAAACCGACTGCCCGTGACAGCACGCGGTCGCCTGTGACTGCCTGTGACAAGCGCCCCGCTCACGCGCCCGGCTCGTGCCCTAGCATCTGGCGCGTGCCGCGCTCATCTGTACCACCCCTTGTGCCCCACGCTCCCCCTCTGGGCGCCCTCCTCCGCCAGTACTCCGCCGGGTCCGCGCTGACCTGCGACCCCGTCGACCAGGGGCTGCTGAACCGCGGCTACCGGCTCGCCACCACGCGCGGCGACTACTTCCTGAAGCACCATTTCGACCCCGAGACCGCCGACCCCGCCGCGATCGCCCGCCAGCACCGGGCGACCCAGCGCCTCGCGGATCTCGGCGTCCCGGTGGCCCCGCCGCTGCCCGGCCGCGACGGCCGCACAGTCGCCGTCGTCGGCGGCCACGCCTACGCCCTGCACCCCTGGATCGACGGCCGCCACCGCCACGGCGGCCAGCTGACCACCGTCCAGTGCGGCCGCCTGGGCGCGCTCCTGGGCGTGGTCCACGCAAGCCTGGAACGCGTGATGCCGACACGGGGCGGGGCGCCGGGCGAGGGCGCCGGACGGAACCAGGGCGTCCCGACGCCGAGGGTGACCGCCGGTGGCCGCGAGCCGGCTGCCGGACACCGCAGCCTCTCCCCGCGGGCGGAGGCAGGCCGACGGACGGGAACCGCTGGGCGCGCCGAACCCGCCCGACAGGGAATCGCACCCCGACAGGGCGGCTTCGCCGACCGGGACCAGGACGGCCCGGGCGATCGGGACCGGGACGGCCCGGGCGATCGGGACCGGGACGGATCCGCGGGCTGGGACGGGGATCGCCACGGATCCGCCGGCCGGGACCAAGGCCTCGTCGCCGACCGGGACCGAAGCGGACCCACCGCCCCGCGCTGGGACGGAACCGCCGGCCGAAACCAAGGCGCCCCCGCCGACCAGGACTGGGACGGCCCGGCCAGCCGACACCAAGGCCTCGTCGCCGACCGGCACCGGGACCGCCCTGCCGGCCGGAACTGGGACGGATCCGCAGGCCGAAACCAAAGCGTCCCCGCCAGCCGGAACTGGGGTGGACCCATCGCCCGGAACTGGGACGCAACCGCCGGCCGAAACCAAGGCGTCCCCGCCAGCCGGCACCGGGACAGCCCGCCCAGCCAGGACTGGGACGGACCCACCGGCCGGAACTGGGCCGGACCCGGCAACCGGCCCTGGCACGGAGCCGCGGGCCGAAACACGGGCCCCCTCACCGACCCGGACCCGAGCGGATCCGACGGCCGGTACTGGGACGGCCCCGCAGTCCCACCCTCGGCGGCCGGCCGGTACCGGGCCGCCACCACTACCGCCACCGCCACCGCTGCCGAAACCTCCGCAGCCTCCGCAGCCTCCGCAGCCACCGCAGCCACCGCAGCCACCGCAGCCACCGCAGCCACCGCGAAGTACACCTCCCCGTACCCCTCCCCGGCAGCCCCGGGCCCGGCTCCCACCGGCGGCTCCGCCGAACCCGTGCACGCGGTCGGCTCGCCCACCCCCACCGACCCCCCGCACGCCCCCTCCGCCGACCCCGCCGACACCTTCGCGCTCATCGACGACCTCCTGGCCCAGGTCCGGCGTCACCGGCCCACCGACGCCTTCGACGAGTTGGCCCGCTATCGGCTGCTGGAGCGGCGGGCGCTGTTGGAGCAGCACGCCGACCGGCGGCCGCCGCCGGGTGGTTCGGTGGGGTGGGTGCACGGGGACTTTCACCCGTTCAACCTGCTCTACAAGGGGGACGCGCCCGCCGCGATCGTCGACTGGGACCGGCTCGGTGTGCAGCCGCGCGCGGAGGAGGCCGTACGTGCCGCCGCGATCTTCTTCGTACGGCCCGCCGGCACGCTCGACCTGCCCAAGACACGGGCGTACGCGCGCGCGTACCGGCGTACGGCCGGGGCGACGCCCTCCGAGCTGGCCGCCGCCGTGCACCGGGTGTGGTGGGAGCGGCTCAACGACTTCTGGATGCTGCGCTGGCACTACGAGCGGGGTGACACCCGCGCCGACTCCCAGTTCCCGGCCGCCTCGGCGCTCGCGGTGTGGTGGACGCGCGAGTACGACGCCGTGTGCGGGGCGTTCACTGACTGAGCGGGCTGAACGGGCTGACGCCTACCGGGGCCGGGAGTGCCTGAACAACGGCACGCGCGCGTGGAGCCCTCTTCGGGCCGCACGCGCGCGTGGGGGCTGTTTACGGGGTGGTGCCGCCCTCGGTGCCGCCGTCTTCCTCACCGGTGTCGCCGGTCTCCTCCTGGGAGGCAGTCGCCGTGTTCGTCGGCTGCGTCGCCGTGTTAGACGGCTGCGCGCTCGTCTGCACGTCCGACGGTGAACTCGACGGCTCGGAGGAGGTGGTCTCGGACTGCGTGTACGACGGTGTGGGCGACGGCGTCCACTGGGACCCTCCGTCCGAGCCGCTGCCGTCGTCCGTCTCGACACTCGACGTCTCCTCGGAGACCTCGTCGCTCGGGCTCGCCGTGGCGTCGTCGTTCGTCGCGCTCTGCGAGGTCGTCGGCGACGGAGTGGTGCCAGTGTTGCCGCTGTCGCCGTTGCCGCCCTGCAGGGCGAGCGCGACGCCCGCCGCGATGGCGATCACCGCGAAGAACGCCAGTATCCACAGCTTGCCCCGGCCGCCGCCCCGGTTGCCGTGCCCCTCGAAACCGCCGTCGTCCCCGCCGCCGTAACCGGCGGGCAGGATCGGCTGGGGGATCTGGGTGGTCCCGGAGTGGTCGCCCGGGTGCTGGTTCATCACCGTCGTACCGGCGAAGCCCCCCGAGGGGGTGTGCCGGCCGTCGTGCATGTCGACGGGCCCGGTGTTCCAGGTGCCGGTGTGGCTGCCCTGGTCGTACAGCATCTGCAGGCCGTACTGGATCAGCCCGCGCATCTCCTCGGCGGTCTGGAAGCGGTCGTCGGGTTCCTTGGCCAAGGAACGCATGACGAGCCCGTCGAGTTCCGGCGGCGCCGCGTCCGAGACCTCGGACGGGGGCACCGGAATGTCCTGGACGTGCTGGTAGACCACGGAGAGAGGGGTCTCGCCCGTGAACGGGGGCCGCAGCGCGAGGAGTTCGTAGAGGAGGCAGCCCGTCGCGTACAGGTCCGAGCGGTGGTCGACGGCCTTGCCGAGTGCCTGCTCGGGGGAGAGGTACTGGGGCGTGCCCATGACCATGCCGGTCTGCGTCATCGTCGTGGACGCCCCGTGCAGCGCGCGGGCGATGCCGAAGTCCATGACCTTCACGGCGCCGTTGTGCGTGATGATCACGTTGGCGGGCTTGATGTCACGGTGCACGATGCCGTGCTGGTGCGAATAGGCCAGCGCTTCCAGCACCCCGGAGACGATGATCAGGGCCTGTTCGGGCCCGGGCGCCTCGGCGTTGATGAGGAGGTCACGGATGGTGCGCCCCTCGACGATCTCCATCACGATGTACGGGACGGACTTGGGGCCGCCCGCGCCGAAGCCGCCGTTGGACACCGTGTCCTCGCCCGAGTCGTACACGGCGACGATCGCGTGGTGGTTGAGCCCGGCCACGGACTGGGCCTCGCGGGTGAAGCGGGCCTTGGAGATCGGGTCCTCGGCGAGATCGGCGCGCAGCAGTTTGACCGCGACGGTGCGCCCGAGGCGTACGTCCTCGGCGGCGAACACCTCCGCCATGCCGCCCCGGCCGAGTCTGTGGGTGAGCCGGTACCGGCCGTCCCCCACCAGTCCGCCGTTGCCCCACAACTCAGGCGCGTCTGACATACCGCCGCCTGCCGCCTCGGGGTCGGACGGGCCCTGAGCGCGCTGCTGTGCCATCAGTCCTCGCCGTCGTTTCTGCCCGCGGTGCGCGCGGTGTTGTTACGGTCTCCGTCGGCCACGCTACAGCCTCCACGCAAGCCTCCGGTCCGGGAGGCGGCCCGAGAGCAGCTCCGGAAGGAGCCCCGGTACGAGTCCCGGGCAGACCGGACATCAAACCCGTTGCCGATATCGTCGTGCAAATTCCGTGCCCCGTCCGTCCAGCACCTGTAACGCTTCCGCGACGCTTCCTCCTCGTACGGTCACGGAACGGGCACCTCGCTTGACGTGTCAGTGCCCTCCGGCAGACTTGGCCCGGTATGAGCCAATCGATCACGTGCGGCTGTGAGAAAGCTCGGGGGACGCTGAGACATGAGCCACGACGGCGCACACGGCCGGTACACGGGGCAGGCGCTCGCCGGCGGGCGCTACCAGCTGCGCGATCTGCTCGGCGAGGGCGGCATGGCCTCGGTGCACCTCGCGTACGACTCGGTCCTGGACCGGCAGGTCGCGATCAAGACACTGCACACCGAACTGGGCCGGGAACAGGCGTTCCGCGAGCGTTTCCGCCGCGAGGCCCAGGCCGTGGCCAAGCTCACGCACACGAACATCGTCTCGGTCTTCGACACCGGTGAGGACGAGGTGGCGGGGACGATGACCCCGTACATCGTCATGGAGTACGTCGAGGGGCAGCCGCTCGGTTCCGTTCTGGACGCGGACGTACGGCAGTTCGGGGCGATGCCCGCCGACAAGGCGCTGCAGGTCACCGCGGACGTGCTGGCGGCGCTGGAGATCAGCCACGAGATGGGGCTGGTCCACCGGGACATCAAGCCGGGCAACGTCATGATGACCAAGCGCGGCGTCGTGAAGGTGATGGACTTCGGCATCGCCCGCGCCATGCAGTCGGGCGTCACGTCGATGACGCAGACCGGCATGGTCGTCGGCACCCCGCAGTACCTCTCCCCTGAGCAGGCGCTGGGCCGGGGCGTGGACGCCCGCTCCGACCTCTACTCGGTCGGCATCATGCTGTTCCAACTGGTCACCGGACGGCTGCCGTTCAACGCCGACTCGGCGCTTGCGATCGCGTACGCACATGTCCAGGAGGAGCCGGTCGTCCCCTCCTCGGTCAACCGGGCGTTGCCCCCGGCGGTGGACGCGCTCGTCGCCCGCGCGCTGAAGAAGAACCCGAACGAGCGTTTTCCGAGCGCCGTCGCCATGCGCGACGAGTGTCTGCGCGTGGCCGCCTCCCTCCACCCGGCCGCCCCGAACATCGTCCCGGGCACCCCGTCCCAGAGCGGCGCGGGCGTCGCCTCGGCGGTGTTCCCGCCGGTGGACCAGGCGACTCCGCCCCCGCCGGGCCCCGTACAGACCCCGTACCAGCCGGCCCCGACCCCGAATCCGTACAGCCCCGCTCCGGCGTACGGCTATCCGCAGCAGCCCTCCTACCAGGCGCCCGCCGCGTACGCACCGCAGTACGCGCCGACGCCCGCCCCCGGAGTGGGACGGAAGAGCAACACCCCGGTGATCGTGGGCTCGATCGTCGTCTCGCTCCTCGCCGTCGGTGGGCTGCTCCTGGCCCTGAACCTGGGCGGGGACGACACCGACAACGGCGGTGCGGCCGGCAGTGACAGCGGTGCGAGCGCCTCGGCCTCGCAGACGTCGGAGACCGGATCGGGGTCGGCGACGGGGTACAAGGGGCCGGACCTGAGCAGGAAGATCGACGCGGAGGAGTGCTCGGAGGCGCCGGAGTCCTACACCGACCCGGACAAGATCCGGCTGCCCGACTTCCGCTACAAGAACCTGACCTCGGTCAAGTCCTGTTTCCAGGCGGCCGGGTGGCGGATGAAGGTGACCAGGGTCGACGAGAACACCTTCGGCAAGGACACGGTCACCGACCAGTTCCCCTCCGCGGACACGGACGCCGACCCCGAGGACATGCCGGTGATCGAGCTGAGCGTGTCGTCGGGCAACCCGTCCTGAGCGGACGGTTCAACAGTTCGACGGTTCAAACGGTTCACGGGGAGGGGCCCGGCGGCCGGTCGGTCGGCTGCCGGGCCCCTCCCCACAAGAGTTACAGGTACGGCCCGCCCGTGCGTCCCCCGGTGCGCGGATCGTCGTCGCCCTCGTGGCCGCCGACGCCCGGCGGCAGCGCGCGGCGCATCTGCTCCAGCTGGGCCCGCGCGGCCATCTGCTGGGCGAACAGGGTGGTCTGGATCCCGTGGAAGAGGCCCTCCAGCCAGCCCACCAGCTGTGCCTGCGCGATCCGCAGCTCGGCGTCGCTGGGAACGCCCTCGTCCGTGAACGGCAGGGACAGGCGCTCCAGTTCGTCGACCAGCTCCGGCGCCAGACCGTCCTCCAGCTCCTTGACCGAGCTGGCGTGGATCTCCTTGAGCCGGACCCGGCTCGCCTCGTCGAGAGGGGCCGCGCGCACCTCCTCCAGCAGCTGCTTGATCATGCTGCCGATCCTCATGACCTTGGCAGGTTGCTCCACCATGTCCGTCACCGGGATCTCTCGGGAGTCCTCGTCACCACCGCCCCCAAGAGCCATCCCGTCCTGGCCAACGACCAGGATCTGGGGGTTCTCCGGCGACCTTTCGTTCCTCGGCATCTCCATACCGCCATTCTGTCGCACCAGGCCGCGGTTCCGGCCGGTGGGTCCGGCCCTGCGGTGTCCTGTCCGGGATGCCGGACGGGCGGGTGCGTGTGAGGCTGGTCCAGTCGAACCCTGGTGACTGGCGACTCCGCGGCGGGAGGGGCCCGACATGAATCCATGGCTCCGCACACTGCGCATCTGCGGCACCCTGCTGGCCCTGGCGGCACCCACCCTCGCCGCCGCCCCGCACGGCGCGACACTCTCGTACGACAACGCCACGCACGTCGCCCGGCCCGCCCCCGACGCCTCCCGGGCCGGCAGCCGGGCGGGCGAGGGACGGGAGCGCCCCGGGCGGCAGGAGTCCGCGCCGCCCGAGGAAGCGGCGTACGAAGAGGCCGTGCCTGTCCCCGTGCCCACCTACATCCCCGACCCGGACGAGGCACGGGACACGGCCGCGCTGCCCGCCCCGGTCACCCACCCGGTGCTGCGCATACTGCCGCTGGGCAGCGGGCTCGTCCTCATCGGCCTGGGCCTGGGCCTCGCCCTCCTCGCACTGCGGCTGCGCGTACGGCGGTCCTGACCCCGCTGCTACGGGGCCACCAGCAGCACCTTTCCCACGTGGCCGCTCTCCTCCACCAGCCGGTGGGCCGCCGCCGCGTCGCTCATCGGGAACTCGCTGTCGACGACCGGCCGCACCTGACCTGCGGCGATCAGCGGCCAGACGTGTTCGCGTACGGCGGCCACGATCGCCGTCTTCTCGGCGAGCGGGCGGGCGCGCAGCGAGGTCGCGCTGATCGCGGCCCGCTTGGTGAGAAGGGCGCCGATGTTCAGCTCGGCCTTGATGCCGCCCTGCATACCGATGATCGCGAGCCGTCCGTTGACGGCGAGGGCGCGGACGTTGCGGTCCAGGTACTTGGCGCCCATGTTGTCGAGGATCACGTCGGCGCCGGTGCCGCCGGTGGCCTGTGTCAGCTCCTCGACGAAGTCCTGCTCGCGGTAGTTGACGAGGATGTCGGCGCCGAGCTCGGCGCACTGGTCGAGCTTCTCCTTCGTCCCGGCCGTCACGGCGACCCTCGCGCCGACCGCCTTGGCGAGCTGGATGGCCATCGTGCCGATGCCGCTGGAGCCGCCGTGCACGAGAAGCGTCTCGCCGGGGCGGAGGTGGGAGATCATGAAGACGTTCGACCAGACCGTGCAGACCACCTCGGGCAGCGCCGCCGCCCGCTTCAGGTCGACGCCCGCGGGCACGGGCAGCAGCTGCCCGGCCGGAACGGCCACCTTCGTCGCGTAACCGCCGCCCGCGAGCAGCGCGCACACCTCGTCGCCGACGGACCACCCGGACACTCCAGGACCGACCTCGGCGATCCGGCCGGAGCACTCAAGGCCGGGGTACGGGGAGGCGCCCGGCGGCGGGTTGTAGAAGCCCTGGCGTTGCAGGATGTCGGCACGGTTGACGGCGCCGGCCACCACCTCGACCAGTACCTCGCCCTCGCCGGGCACGGGATCGGGGACCTCGGCCCACACCAGCGCCTCGGGCCCTCCGGGTTCGGGAATCGTGATCGCATGCATGAGGGGACGCTACTCCCCGCCTCGGCGAAATCGATGTGCGGTCCGCGTCTGGCGGAGAGACCGTGGAGAGACGTACGGTCACGCGACCGATGAGTTTCCGGCCAACCGACGGTCTCCCTTTGCGTCACCCCGTACGCAAGGACTCCGGAAGGACCACGAGACATGAGCCCACAGGCAGCCAGGGCGGGCAGGGCGGCCGAGGCGCCCGACCTCGCGATCGAGACCGCGAGTCTGGTGAAGACCTTCGGCGAGACCCGGGCCGTCGACGGCGTCGACCTCACCGTGCCCACCGGCACGGTCTACGGAGTCCTCGGGCCGAACGGCGCCGGCAAGACGACCACCGTGAAGATGCTGGCCACCCTGCTCAGGCCCGACGGCGGCGAGGCGCACGTCTTCGGCCACGACGTGGTGCGCGAGGCCGACGCGGTACGCGGCAGGGTGAGCCTCACCGGCCAGTACGCGTCCGTGGACGAGGACCTCACCGGCACCGAGAACCTGGTGCTGCTCGGCCGGCTCCTCGGCCACCACAAGCGGACCGCGCGCGAGCGTGCCGCCCAGCTCCTGGAGGCCTTCGGGCTCACGGACGCGGCGGCGAAGCAGGTCAAGCACTACTCGGGCGGTATGCGGCGCCGCATCGACATCGCCGCGTCCATCCTCAACACCCCCGACCTGCTCTTCCTCGACGAGCCGACGACCGGTCTCGACCCGCGCAGCCGCAACCAGGTCTGGGACATCGTGCGCGCGGTGGTCGCCCAGGGCACGACCGTGCTGCTGACCACGCAGTATCTGGACGAGGCCGACCAGCTGGCGTCCCGGATCGCCGTCATCGACAAGGGCAAGGTCATCGCGGAGGGCACGAAGGGCGAGCTGAAGGCGTCCGTCGGCGCCGGCTCCGTCCATCTGCGGCTGCGCGATCCGGCCCAGCGGCCCGAGGCGGAGGAGGTGCTGCGGCTCGCCCTCGACGCGACCGTGCAGCGCGAGCCCGACCCGGTCGCACTGACGGCCCGTATCGGTACGTCGGTCAGCGACACGGCGGCCGAGCAGGCGGCCCGCGCGCTCGCCGAGCTGGCCCGCTGCGGCATCACCGTCGACAACTTCTCCCTGGGCCAGCCCAGCCTGGACGAGGTGTTCCTCGCCCTCACCGGACACGACACGGAAGACGAGGTGGCGGCATGAGCACCGCGACCACCACCACCGAGGGCCGGGACCTCGCCCCCGTCAGCGCCGAATCCCTCGCCGCGCTGCTCGTCACCAAGGAACGTCCGCCGCGCCCCAGCGCGCTCTCCGCGTCCCTCACCTTCGGCTGGCGCGCGATCCTCAAGATCAAGCACGTCCCCGAGCAGCTCTTCGACGTCACCGCGTTCCCGATCATGATGGTGCTGATGTACACGTACCTGTTCGGGGGCGCCCTGGCGGGCTCCCCGCGCGAGTACATCCAGTTCCTGCTGCCGGGCATCCTGGTGATGTCGGTCGTGATGATCACGATGTACACGGGTGTCTCGGTCAACACGGACATCGAGAAGGGCGTCTTCGACCGCTTCCGCACGCTGCCGATCTGGCGGCCGGCCGTGATGGTCGGCTATCTCCTCGGCGACGCCCTGCGCTACACCATGGCGTCCGTGGTGATGCTGACGGTCGGCATCATCCTGGGCTACCGCCCCGACGGCGGAGTGGTGGGCGTGGCCGCAGGCATCGCCCTCCTCCTGGTCTTCTCCTTCGCCTTCTCCTGGATCTGGACCATGTTCGGGCTGCTGCTGCGCACGGAGAAGTCGGTGATGGGCGTCAGCATGATGGTGATCTTCCCGCTGACCTTCCTGTCGAACGTCTTCGTCGACCCGAGCACCATGCCCGGCTGGCTCCAGGCCTTCGTCAACAACAGCCCGATCACCCATGTGTCGTCGGCGGTACGGGAGCTGATGGCCGGCGAGTGGCCGGCCGCCGAGATCGCCTGGTCGCTGGGGTGGGCAGGCCTGCTGATGCTGGTCTTCGGCCCGATCACGATGCGGCTCTACAACCGCAAGTAGCCCGGTCCTACGTGAACTTGCGGGCGTCGGGCGCCACATGCGCGCCCGGCGTCGCCCGCACGATGGTGATGAGCCGGTCGGCCACCTGAAGCTCCCCGATGGACGGATCGTCGTAGCCCAGCACGCGATGCCCGCGTACGACGCTCACGACCAGGTCGTCCGTCTCGCGCGGCCCCTTGCCCACCTCGGCCTTTATGACCGGCCGTTCGACGATGTCGAGTCCGCTGCCCTGCTGGATGAGGTCCTCCATGACCATGCCGGCGGCGGGGCTGAGCACGGACAGCCCGAGCAGCCGCCCGGCCGCGCTCGCGCTGGTGATGACGGCGTCGGCGCCGGACTGCTTGAGCAGCGGTGCGTTCTCCTCCTCGCGCACGGCGGCCACGATCTTCGCCGTGCGGTTGAGCTGCCGGGCGGTGAGCGTGACGAGGACGGCCGTGTCGTCGCGCTGGGTGGCGATGATGATCTGCCGCGCCTTCTGCAGCTCGGCCCGCAGCAGTACGTCACTGCGCGTGGCGTCCCCGATCACTCCGGCGTACCCCTCGGCGGTGGCCGCCTCCACGGCCTTCGCGCTGGGGTCGACGACCACGACCTGTTCCTTCTTCAGCCCGGTGACACAGACGGTCTGCACGGCCGACCGTCCCTTGGTCCCGAACCCGATGACTACGGTGTGCTCTCGCAAGGCCGCCCTCCAGCGGTTCTGCCGCCACTCCTCGCGCGTGCGCTCCGTGAGGACTTCGAGGGTCGTGCCGACCAGGATGATCAGGAAGAGCACGCGCAGCGGTGTGATGACGAAGATGTTGGTGAACCGGGCAGCGTCACTGACGGGCGTGATGTCGCCGTACCCGGTGGTGGAGAGGGTGACGGTGGCGTAGTAGAAGGCGTCGAGGAGGTCGACGGAACGGTCGGAGTTGTCGGTGTAGCCGTCGCGGTCGGCGTAGACGATGAGCGCGGTCCCGACCAGCACCAGCAGCGCTATTGCGACGCGTTTTCCGACCTGGCGGATCGGCCGTTCCACCACGGTCCGGGGAAGTTTCACCCGATGGGTCACCAGGTGCTCGTCCGCCTGGCGGGCGATGGCGTCATGGCCCGGCAGTTTCACGTGAAACATCCTCCAGTGCGGCCCGGCTGTATCGAATGTTTCACGTGAAACACACCCCGGCTTCGGTGGCTGCCGCCCAGGGCAGATCGAGCAGTTCCAGTTCCTGACCGGGGCGGGCGCCACCGGGCGGTACGACCGCGAGGGCCTCGGCCGCCGCGATACCGCGCAGCATCGCCGGCCCGTTGTAGTGCAGCGGCACGGCCCGGTAGCCGCGCACGACGACGGGGATGAGCCGGGTGTCGTGCGGGTGCCCGTGCACCTCGTCCTTGAGCGGCAGCGTGTACGGCTCCGGCGCCGCCCGTCCCGCGAGGGTCCGCAGCAGGGGTTCGGCAAGGGTGAGCAGCCCGGAGACGGCGGCCAGCGGGTTGCCGGGCAGCCCGACGAGGTGCTGGTTCTCCTTGATCCGGGCCAGCAGCATGGGGTGTCCGGGGCGCACCTGCACACCGTTCACGAGCAGTTCGGCACCGAGGCGGTGCAGGGTGGGGTGGACGTGGTCGACGGGGCCGGAAGCAGTGCCGCCGGTGGTGACGACGATCTCGGCGGGGGAGTTCTTCAGGGCCGCGTACAGCGCGTCGGCGTCGTCGCCGAGCCTGCGTACGGCGATGACGTCGGCGCCGAGCGAGCGCAGCCAGGGCGGCAGCATCGGGCCGAGCGCGTCCCGGATCAGACCGTCGTGCGGGAGTCCCTCGGTGAGCAACTCGTCGCCCAGGACGAGGACTTCGGCCCGGGGGCGGGGGATCGCGGCGAGGGTGTCGTACCCGGCGGCGGCGGCGAGGCCGAGCACCGCCGGGGTCACGAAGGTGCCGATGGGCAGCAGCTGGTCGCCGGAGCGGCACTCCTGGCCGCGCGGCCGGATGTCCTGGCCGTGGCTCATGTCCCGGGTGGCGTGCAGCCGGCCCTTGTCGTCGGTGCGGCCGTGCTCGCTGCGCAGGACGGCGGTCGTGTCGTACGGGATGCGGGCGCCCGTCGCGATCCGTACGGCGGTGCCGTCGGTGAGCGGCTCGGGCTGGGCGTGCCCGGCGAGGACACCGGCCTCGCGCACGTCCCAGGGGCCGGGTCCGGCCACCGCCCAGCCGTCCATGGCGGAGGTGTCGAAGGAGGGGAGGTCGGTGAGGGCCGCGAGGGGAGCGGCGAGGACCAGGCCGAGGGCGGCGTCGAGGGGGACGGAGACGGGGGCCTGGGCGGTACGGGGGACCTGGCGGGCGGCGCGCTCGGCGATGGCGCGGGCCTGGGGCCAGGGGGTGGCCCGAGGGCGGGCGGGGGCGGGAGTGAGATCGCCTTTGGTGCCGGGGCCTGGTTGGTCGGCCTCCACGTCGTAGACGCCTTCCCCGGTGCGGGCGGGTACCGAGGCGCCCTCGGAGGTCGGCCGGTCACCCTGCCCACCGCTGGCGCCGCCGGTTCCGCTGCCGTTGCCTTCGTTCACGAGGGCGAGCGCCTCCTCGACGCCGAGGTCGTCCAGGTCGCTGCGGGCGGTCATCCGGCGTCCGGGCGGCTGTCGGGGGCCTTGCCCGCACCGGGTTCGGCGTCGGCGGCCTTCGCGTCCGCCTTGGCCTCCTCGGCCCAGCGCAGGGCGAGGGCGACGGCCTTGCGGGTGGCCTCGGCGACCTCCTCCGGGCCTCCCCCGGCCCGGCCCGCCGCGTATCCGACGAGGAACGTCGTCAGGGGGGCGGCCGGCCTGGCCACTCCGTGCGCGGCATCGCGGGCGAGATCGAGGAGGAGGCCGGTGTCGACGTCCAGGTCGATGCCCAGTTCGTCCTTGGCTGCGGAAATCCATTCGTCCAACACGTGCCCATGCTCCCTGATGCGTGCTCTGGCGGCGGCGATGTCGTCCCAGGTGTCGCAGTCGAAGGACGCGACGGGGTCGGAGACCCGGGTGAGTGCGAGCGCGCCGGCCAGCCGGCGCAGCGGCAGGCCGGTGAGGCCGCCGTGTTCGAGGACGAGCGCGTCCAGCTCCCGGCGCAGCGCGGACGTCCGGTACGCGGCCACGAGCGGCTGGTCCCGGCCGTCCGGGTCGGTGAGCAGCGCACCCTCGGCGCCGCTCGTCCACAGGGCGTCGAGGAGCCGCCGTACCGTCGCCGGTTCGAGGAAGGGGAGATCGGCGGAGAGGACCACGACCTGCGCGGCCTTGGTCCGGCGCAGGCCGGCGTCGAGCGCGGCGACGGGTCCGCCGCCCGGCGGGTCCTCGTGGGCCCAGGTCACCGGCCGTGCGGTGGGCCGGGGGCCGGCCACGACCACGGTGGTGCCGGCGTCGGCGCAGGCGGCGAGCACCCGGTCGAGGAGCGCGCGCCCGCCCACCCGGACGCCGGGCTTGTCGGCGCCGCCGAGGCGTCGGGCGGCCCCGCCCGCGAGCACGACGGCGTCGTAGCCGTCGGCGCCGGGGATCCCTGAGGGCTGGGGCTCATGCGCGGTCACCCTCCGAGTATGCGGGCCCCCGCTGATCACAGGGAACGGGCGCGCGCCACCCTGATCACAGTGTGCGCAGCAGCACCGTCGGCTGTTCGACGCAGTCCGCCACATAGCGCAGGAAACCGCCCGCCGTGCCGCCGTCGCACACCCGGTGGTCGAAGGTGAGCCCCAGCTGGACGACCTGGCGCACCGCCAGTTCGCCCTCGTGCACCCATGGCTTGGGGACGATCCGGCCGACGCCGAGCATGGCCGCCTCGGGGTGGTTGACGATCGGCGTGGAGCCGTCGACGCCGAAGACGCCGTAGTTGTTCAACGTGAAGGTGCCGCCGGTGAGTTCGGCGGGTGTGAGGGTGCCGGTGCGGGCGGCCTCGGTCAGCCGCGCGATCTCCGCGCTCAGCGACTCGGCGTTCCTGGTGTGCGCGTCCCGGACGACGGGGACGACGAGCCCGCGTTCGGTCTGCGCGGCGAAGCCGAGGTGGACACGGTCGAGCCGGACGATCTCCCTGGCCTCCAGGTCGACCGTGGAGTTCAGCTCGGGGTAGCGGGCGAGGGCTGCGGTGCAGATACGGGCGAGCAGGGCGAGGAGGGAGATCTTCGGGCCCGTGCCCTCGTTCATCTGCACGCGCGCGTGCATGAGTTCCGTCGCGTCGGCGTCCACCCAACAGGTCGCGTCCGGGATCTCGCGCCGACTGCGGGAGAGCTTGTCGGCGACGGCACCGCGGATGCCCTTGAGGGGGACACGCGTGCCCTCCGCGGAAGCGACGGCAGGTACGGGAGTCGCAGTCGGGGCCGGGGATTCGGTTCGCGCCACACCGTCGCGCAGGGCGCGCTCCACGTCGGCGCGCAGGATCAGTCCGTCGGGCCCGGAGCCAGCCAACTCCCGCAGATCCAGGCCGTTCTCGCGGGCGAGCCTGCGCACGAGCGGCGAGATGACCGGCACGGGACCGTCGCCCCGGGCTGGGGCAGGAGCCTGTGCGTCCGTGACGGCCACCGCGGCAGCCGGCGCCGCCTGTTCTCGCCGTACCCTGCGCCGCCGCGCGGGCGCCTCGGACGTGCCGTACCCGACGAGCACGTTCCCGGAGCCCCGGTCCGCGTCGCCCGCCGGTTCGGGGTGGGCCGGGGTGCCGACCGCGACCGTCACCAGGGGCGCCCCGACGGGGAGTTCGGTGCCCTCCTCGCCGAAGCGCGCGGTGACGACACCGCCGTAGGGACACGGCACGTCGACCATCGCCTTTGCCGTCTCGACCTCGACGACCGGCTGGTCCACGGCGACGACCTCGCCGACCTCGACCAGCCAGCGCACGATCAGCGCCTCGGTGAGTCCCTCGCCGAGATCGGGGAGCCTGAACTCCAGTACCTGTGCCATCAGCGTTCCGCCTCCCATTGCAACCGCCCCACGGCGTCCAGGACACGGTCGACGCCGGGCAGGTGGTGCCGCTCCAGCATCGGCGGCGGGTACGGGATGTCGAACCCGGCGACGCGCAGCACCGGCGCCTCCAGGTGGTGGAAGCAGCGCTCCGTGACGCGGGCCGCGATCTCCCCGCCCGGGCCGCCGAAACCGCCCGACTCGTGGACGACGAGGGCCCGCCCGGTCCGCCGTACCGAAGCGCACACCGTCTCGTCGTCGAACGGGACCAGGGAACGCAGGTCGACGACCTCCAGGTCCCAGCCCTCCGCCTCCGCCGCCTGTGCCGCTTCGAGGCAGACGGGCAGCGACGGCCCGTACGTGATGAGCGTGGCGCTGCGGCCCTGGCGCCGCACCACCGCGCGTCCTATCGGTTCAACGGCCGACGGCTCGTCCGGGTTCCAGGAATCCTTCGACCAGTACAGGCGCTTGGGCTCCAGGAACACCACCGGGTCGTCGGAGGCGATGGCGGCCCGCAGCAGGCCGTACGCGTCGGCGACCGTGGCGGGCGTGACGACATGGAGGCCCGGGGTCGCCATGTAGTACGCCTCGGAGGAGTCGCTGTGGTGCTCGACGCCGCCGATGCCGCCGCCGTAGGGCACGCGGACGGTGATCGGCAGGGGCATGGCCCCGCGCGTGCGGTTGCGCATCCGGGAGACGTGCGAGATCAGCTGCTCGAACGCGGGGTAGGCGAACGCGTCGAACTGCATCTCGACGACCGGGCGCAGACCGTACATGGCCATGCCGACGGCCGCCCCGAGGATGCCCGCCTCGGCGAGCGGGGTGTCCGTGCAGCGGTCCTCGCCGAACTCCTTCGCGAGCCCGTCGGTGACCCGGAAGACCCCGCCGAGGGTGCCGACGTCCTCGCCCATGACGTGCACGGCCGGGTCGGCGGCCATGGCGTCGCGCATCGCGCGCGTGAGGGCCTGCGCCATGGTGGCCGGTTTGAGGGCGACGGTGGTCATCAGTGCGCCCCTTCCGCCTCGGCGTCGAGTTCGGCCCGCAACCGGTCCCGCTGCTCGCGCAGTTGGGGGGTGGGTTCGGCGTAGACGTGGGAGAACAGGTCCATGGGGTCGAGTGCCGGGTCCTGGTTCATCCGGGCGCGCAGGTCGGCGGCGAGTGCCTCGGCGTCGTCGCGCGCGGCCCTGATGCCGTCCTCGTCGAGCAGCCCGCGCGCGGTGAGTTCCTGTTCGAGGAGGTCGATCGGGTCGTGCTCGCGCCAGGCGGCGACCTCGGAGTCGGTCCGGTAGCGCTTGTCGTCGTCGGCGTTGGTGTGTGCCTCCAGGCGGTAGGTCACCGCCTCGACGAGCGTGGGACCGCCACCCGCGCGCGCGTGCCGTACGGCGTCGCTCAGCACCTCGTACATGGCGACCGCGTCGTTGCCGTCGACCAGGCGGCCCGGCATCCCGTAGCCGACGGCCTTGTGGGCCAGCGACGGGGCTGCGGTCTGCTTGGCGAGCGGCACGGAGATCGCGAAGCCGTTGTTCTGGACCAGGAAGACCACCGGCGCCTGCCACACGGCGGCGAAGTTCAGCGCCTCGTGGAAGTCGCCCTCGCTGGTGCCGCCGTCGCCGACCATGGCCAGCGCGACCACGTCGTCGCCCTTGAGCCGGGCGGCGTGCGCGAGCCCGACGGCGTGCGGCAGCTGCGTCGCGAGCGGGGTGGACAGGGGCGCCACCCGGTGCTCACGCGGGTCGTACCCGGTGTGCCAGTCGCCGCGCAGCAGCGTCAGCGCCTGTACGGGGTCCACGCCCCGGGCGACCACGGCGAGCGTGTCCCGGTAGCTGGGGAAGAGCCAGTCGCGGTCCTCCAGGGCGAGCGCGGCGGCCACCTCGCAGGCCTCCTGGCCGACGGTGGAGGGGTACACGGCGAGCCGGCCCTGCTTGGTGAGGGCGGTGGCCTGCGCGTTGTACCGCCGTCCGCGCACCAGCTGCGCGTACAGCCTGCGCAGCAGTCCCGGGTCCGCCTGCGCCGCCGCCTCGGTGCCGAGGACGCGGTACGGCGCCGCGTCGGGCAGCAGCGGCGCGGGGTCGGTACGGGGCTGCCAGGCGGGCGGCGGCGTGGGCCGGTATGCGCCCCGCTGCTCCATGACCGTCATGACGGCACCTCCTCGTGGGAGACGGCTTCGGGCACACCACGGATGTGAGGCGCCTCACCTACCGATTGTTCGGTCGTCGGCACATTTTGGCTACAGGCACCGTCAGGCTGTGGACAAACGGTTCTCCACAGCCTGAGATGGACGCAGTACGTCCATGGTAGGGAGGCGGGGGGACATGGCACCTGAACAAATGGCCGAACGCCCGGAGGGCGGCAACACCCTGCCGCCCGCGCGCCCGCTGGACGCCATCGATCAGGACATCCTGCAGATGCTCCAGGCGGACGGCCGCGCCTCGATCCGGTCCGTGGCCGAACGTGTGCACGTTTCCCGTGCCAACGCCTACGCGCGCATCAACCGCCTCATGGAGGACGGTGTGATCCGGGGCTTCGGCGCCCGCGTGGACCACGAACGCGCCGGGCAGGGCACCTCGGCGTACATCACCCTGAAGATCGTGCAGAACTCCTGGCGCACGGTCCGCGAGCAGTTGCGACAGCTCCCTGGGGCGGACCACATCGCCCTGGTGGGGGGCGACTTCGACGTTCTGCTGCTGGTCCACACACCGGACAACAAGGCGCTGCGCGAACTGGTGCTGATGCGCCTGCAGGCGATGCCGGAGGTGCTCAGCACGCGCACGCTGCTGGTGTTCGAGGAGGAGGACCTGGACCTGGAGGGCTGAGCCCCCGGGAGGTCACTCCGGGCTGCGCAGTCCCCCGAAGACCAGCCGCACCACCGCGTCGGAGACCTCCCGCTCGCCCATGCCGCGCCCGTCGGGCCGGTACCACTCGACGACCGAGTTGATCATCCCGAAGACGAGCCGCGTCGCGAGCCGCACCTCCACGTCACCGCGCACGTCCCCCTCGGCCGCCGCAGCCCTGAGCAGATCGGCGACCCGGTGGTCGAAGTCGCGGCGCCGTTCCAGGGCCCAGCGCTCGGTGTCGGTGTTGCCGCGCACCCGCAGCAGCAGCGTCACGTACGGCAGTTCGGCCATGAGCACCTCGACCATGCGCCGTACGACGTACTCCAGGCGCCCGGCGGCGGGCCCCACGCGCGCGTGCTCCTCGTCGAGGATCCCGAAGAGCCCGTCCAGCGCCCGGCTGACGGCGAGGCGCAGCAGCTCCTCCTTGCCGGTGACGTGGTGGTATATCGACGACTTGGAGATGCCCGCGGCCTTGGAGAGGTGCTCCATGGAGGTGCCGTCGTAGCCGCGCTCGTTGAACACCTGGACGGCGACCTGGAGCAGCGTCGTCGGGGTGTACGTGTCGCGCTTGGCGGTGGTCATGGGGTGCCCTCCCGCTTGTCGGTGGCGTACGCGTGGCGGTAGAGCGCGAGGGACGGCGCGTACCGTCCGCTCGGGTCGCGCTGGTGGAGTTCGTCGAGGATCTCGTGCGCCCAGCTCCGGCCGAGCCTGCGGCTCCACTCGAAGGGCCCGAGCGGGTAGTTGACGCCGAGGCGCATCGCCGTGTCGACGTCCTCCTCGGTGGCGACGCCCTTGGCGACGGCGTCGTGCGCGAGGTCGACGATCCGGGCCACTGTGCGGGCGACGATCATGCCGGGGGCGTCCCCGAGGACACTGACGTCCTTGCCGAGCGCCTGGAAGAGGCCGATGGCCTCGCTGAGGGTCTGCGGCTGGGTGTCCTGGGAGGCGGACAGGGCCATGCGGGTCGCGCGCCGGTAGTCGAGGGCGAGGTCGAAGTAGACGACGTCCCGGAACTCGACGCTGGTCTGTCCGTCGGCGAGGACCAGCTGGCCGCCGCCGGGCAGCACCAGCCGGGTGCCGTGGTCCTCCTCGTCCTCACGGACGGGAATGCCCGCCTCGCGGATCAGCGCGAGGAGGTCGGACGCGGGTCCCAGGTCGCCCTCCGCGACGACGTAGGCGGGCGCCTGGGCCTTCTCCGCGGTGTGCGGTTCGGCGCGCTCGGCGTCGTCCCCGTACTCGTACCAGCCCTGCCCGGTCTTGCGGCCGAGCCGGCCCGACTCGACGAGCCGCCGCTGGGCGAGCGAGGGCGTGAACCGCACGTCCTGGAAGAAGGCCTGCCACACGGAGTGGGTCACGGCCTCGTTGACGTCCTGCCCGATGAGGTCGGTCAGCTCGAAGGCGCCCATCCGGAAGCCGCCGCACTCGCGGAGCACCGCGTCGATGGTGGCGGGGTCGGCGGACTGGGCCTCGTACGCCGCGAAGGCCTCGGCGTAGAAGGGTCGGGCGAGGCGGTTGACGATGAAGCCGGGGGTGTCGGCGCAGGCGACCGGGGTCTTGCCCCAGGCGCGGGCCATCTCGTACGCGCGCGTGGCCGACGTGACGTCGGTGGCGAACCCGGAGACGACCTCCACGAGGGGCAGCAGCGGCGCCGGGTTGAAGAAGTGCAGCCCGACGAACCGGCCCGGGTTGCGCAGGACGCCCCCGATGGCGGTGACGGACAGCGAGGAGGTGTTGGTGGCGAGCAGACAGTCGTCGTCGACCACGTCCTCCAGCGCGCGCAGCAACTCCTGCTTGACGTCGAGCTGTTCGAGGACGGCCTCGACGACGAGGGAGCAGTCGGCGAGTTCGCCGAGGCTCCCTGCGGCGTGCAGCCGGCCCCGGGCGGTGTCCCGGTCGGCCGCCGTCATCCGGTCCTTCTCGACGAGCCGGTCGAGCCGCGCGCCGATCGCGTCGGCGGCCTCCTGGGCACGCCCGGGAGCGGCGTCGAACAGCCGTACGTGATGGCCGGCGACCAGCGCGACCTGGGCGATGCCCTGGCCCATGGTGCCGGTGCCGACGACGGCCACGGGGCTGCTGAGGTCGAGTGCTGTCATGTGCGCGATCCTCCCGCACGGGGTTGTCCACAGATGCGGCGGACCCCCTTGTCCCGACCGATCGTTCGGTTACTCTAACTCTGTCGTGCCTTTCCTGCCCAGGTCATGGCCCAGGTCATGTCCGAGGCCATGAGCTCAACGAAGTGCTCTTGAGACGAGGAGTTGTTCCCCGATGGCCGCCGAACTCACCGCGCACCAGCTGATCGCCCAGCACCGGCCCACCCTCGACCAGGCGCTGGAAGCGATCCGCACACGCGCGTACTGGTCCCCGCACCCCGAACACCCCAAGGCGTACGGGGAGGACGGCAGCCTCGACCTGGCCGCCGGCAAGGCCGCCTTCGACGCCGTCCTGAACACCCGCCTCGACCTCGACCAGCCCGGCACGGACGACTGGGTCGGCGGCGAGGAGTCCCCGTACGGCATCGCGCTGGGCGTCACCTACCCGCACGCGGGCGTCGACGTGCTGCTGCCCGCCATGAAGGCCGGCCGGCGCGCCTGGCGTGACGCGGGCGCGGAGGTGCGCGCGATGGTCTGCCTGGAGATCCTCCGGCGGATCAGCGGGCGGACGCACGAGTTCGCGCACGCGGTCATGCACACCAGCGGCCAGGCCTTCATGATGGCGTTCCAGGCGGGCGGCCCGCACGCCCAGGACCGCGGCCTGGAGGCGGTGGCGTACGCGTACGCGGAGCAGGTCCGCACCCCCGGCACCGCCGAGTGGAACAAGCCCCAGGGCAAGCGCGACCCCCTGGCCCTCACCAAGCACTTCACGCCTGTCCCGCGCGGTATCGCCCTCCTCATCGGCTGCAACACCTTCCCGACGTGGAACGGCTACCCGGGCCTGTTCGCGTCCCTGGCCACGGGCAACGCGGTCCTCGTGAAGCCCCACCCGCGCGCGGTGCTGCCGCTCGCGCTGACGGTCCAGGTGGCGCGCGAGGTCCTGGCGGAGACCGGCTTCGACCCGAACCTGGTGGCGCTGGCGGCCGAGCGTCCCGGTGAGGGCATCGCGAAGACCCTGGCGACCCGCCCGGAGATCCGCATCATCGACTACACCGGCTCGACGGCGTTCGGCGACTGGCTGGAGGCCAACGCCGGCCAGGCGCAGGTCTACACGGAGAAGGCCGGCGTCAACACGGTGATCGTGGAGTCGACCGACAACTACAAGGGCATGCTGTCGAACCTCGCGTTCGCGCTCTCCCTGTACAGCGGCCAGATGTGCACGACCCCGCAGAACCTCCTGATCCCGCGCGACGGCATCCGTACGGAGGAGGGCCACAAGTCGTACGACGAGGTGGTCACGGGCCTCGCGGCCGCCGTCGACGGCCTCCTCGGCGACGACGCACGCGCGAACGGTCTGCTGGGCGCGATCGTCAACCCCGACGTAAAGGCCCGCCTGGAGGCGGCGGCCGGGCTCGGCGAGGTCGCCCTGGCCTCACGGGAGATCACGAACCCCGACTTCCCGGACGCCGTGGTCCGCACCCCCGTCATCGTGAAGCTCGACGGCGCGCAGAAATATTGGGATGGGGCGGACTCCGAGGCCGCCTACATGAGCGAGTGCTTCGGCCCGGTCTCCTTCGCCGTCGCGGTCGACTCGGCGGCGGACGCGGTGGAGCTGCTGCGGCGGACGGTCCGTGAGAAGGGCGCGATGACGGTGGGCGCGTACACGACCGACCCGGACTTCGAACAGGCCGTCGAGGAGGCCTGCCTGGAGGAGTGCGCCCAGCTGTCGCTGAACCTGACCGGCGGGGTGTACGTCAACCAGACGGCCGCCTTCTCCGACTTCCACGGCTCGGGCGGCAACCCGGCGGCGAACGCGGCCCTGTGCGACGGGGCGTTCGTGGCTAACCGGTTCCGGGTGGTGGAGGTACGGCGGCAGGCCTGAGCACTCCGGTGGATACGTAGTTCTTTCACCGCGGGCCGGTGGGGGCTGGTCGCGCAGTTCCCCGCGCCCCTTTAGGGGCGCGGTTGCGCACCCGCTCAGAAAGTCGCGCCGCCCGTGACGCTCCAGTGGTACAGCGTCATCGCCACGCTGGTCGCCAGGTTGTAGCTGGAGACCTGGGGGCGCATCGGGAGGGACACCAGGTGGTCGGCACGCGCGCGTAGGTCGGGCGACAGCCCGCTGCGCTCGGAGCCGAAGGCGAGGACGGCGTCGTCCGGGAGCTTCAGGCCCCGGATGTCGTCGCCCTCCGGGTCGAGCGCGAACACCGGCCCGGCCGGCAGCTCGGCCACCGTCAGCCGCTCCACGGCGGTCGCGAAGTGCAGCCCCGCCCCACCGCGTACGACGGTGGGGTGCCAGGGGTCGAGCGTCCCGGTGGTGACGACGCCGGTCGCGCCGAAACCGGCCGCGAGCCGGATCACCGCACCGGCGTTGCCGAGATTGCGCGGGTTGTCGAGAACGACGACGGGCGCGGTACGGGGTGTGCGCGCGAGCGCCTCCAGATGGGCCGCGCGGGAGGGCCGTACGGCCAGGGCGGCCACCGCGGTGGGGTGCGGGCGCGGCACGAAGGACGTGTACGCCGTCTCCGGGACCTCGGTCAGCAGGGCGTCCAGGGAGTCCCGTACGTCCGGGGCCAGTTCGTCGGCGAGAGCGAGCGTCGCGCATCGGTCGGTGGTCACGGCCACCGGAATCCGTGCGCCGAAGCGGACGGCGTGCTTGAGGGCGTGGAAGCCGTCGAGCAGGACGGAGGAGCCCACGAGCCGGCGCCACTCGGCCACCACGGGCCCCGCTGCTGCGTCCGTCATGCCTTGAAGCCTACGTGCGGGGGTTCCGCCGACTCGCCCGCGGCGGGCTCGTCGGGCGCCCCGGAAGCTGGTGGGTCCGGCTCCGCACGCCCGTCGCCCCGCAGGCGGGAGACAAGGCGCACGCGCGCGCGTGCCGCCCGGTCGCCGAGTCGGCGCAGGAAGGAGGTCGGCAGGAACACGGCGTCCGCGGCGATCATCGCGAGCGAGAAGAAGGGCAGCCCGAGGACGACGGCGATCACGGCGTGCTCGGTCATCATGACGGCCAGCAGGACGTTCTTGACCCGCCGGTTGAACAGCGTGAAGGGGAAGGCGACCTGCACGATCACCGTCCCGTACGTCACCAGCATCACCATCGTGCCGCTCGACGACATCAGGTCGGAGAGCGCGGGCCACGGCGAGAAGTAGTCGAGGTGGAGCGGGTAGTAGACGGCGGTGCCGTCCTGCCAGCGCGAGCCCTGGATCTTGTACCAGCCGGCCGTCGCGTAGATCAGACAGGCCTCGGCCATGATCACGAAGAGGGCCGCGTTGTGCACGAGGTTGCCGACGATGTCGAGCAGCATCCGGGGCTCCCCGCCCCGCCCCCTGCGCGACACGGCCCACCACACGCCCTGCGCCAGCCACATGCCCCAGAGGATCACGGGGACCAGCGGGTCGCCGTCGAGCCTGCCGGCGGCGGTACCGGCGACGAGGAGCAGCCCGAGGACGGTCCACAGCGCCGGGCCCACCCGGTCGGGGGCGGGGTCGAAGAGCACGCGCGCGCGTGCCTCGCGGGCGCGCCGGGCGTCCAGGGACCACACCTGACCGCAGCGCGTGAACACCAGGTAGAGGGACATCAGGTGCAGGACGTTGTCGCCGCCGTCGCCCACGAAGATGCTGCGGTTCTGGAGCGAGAGCACACCGACCATGAAGACCACGGACAGGGTGCGGGTCCGCCAGCCGAGCAGCAGCAGAAGACTGGCGAGCACGGCGAGCGCGTAGACCAGCTCGAACCAGATCTGACTGCCGGACCACATCAGGACGGTGAAGGCCCCGTTGTCCGCGGTGAGCTGCTGGGCGAGATCCCAGCTCCAGGGGCCGTCGGGCCCGTACAGCTCCTGCCGGTGCGGGAACTCACGCAGCAGGAACAGCAGCCAGGTCGCCGAGAAGCCGATCCGGACGACGGCGGCCTGGTAGGGCCCCAGGGCGTTCTCGGTGACCCGCCCGATGCCGAGGGAGACGGAACGGGACAGCGAGCGGGCAGCGGCCGGCGCGGGGCGGGTCATGAGGCGTCCGCCCGCGTCGTGTCGGCCGCGCCCGCCGCCCGGGCCGCCTCCTCGTCGTCGGGGACGGGCCACCAGGGCAGTACGCGGTACGTCGGCTTCTCGGGCACCTGCACCTGTTCCTGGCTCCACTCGGGCGGCCGGACGTTGGTACTGCGGGAGCGGACCTGGACGCGGTCGATCGTGCCGCCGGGGCCGGCCGCGTCCTCGCGGTCGAGGCGCAGGACGACGATGCGGCGCAGGTACTGCTCGGCGAGGGCCCCGCGCAGGCCCGAGGGGCGGTTCTGGGCGTCGTGCGAGGCGACGAGGAAGTCCCAGGCCCGGCGCAGCTCGTTCTGCTGGGTGTGACTCGGGACCGGATTGCCGTGGATGGCCTCGCCGTCCAGCGCGGAGAGGTCGTACCAGGCGGTCGTACGGGCCCCGCCGTCCGCGGTGCGGACATCGGCGCGGACCTCGACAGCGATGTTCTGCTGGAGCGGGTTGGGGGCGAACAGTTTCCAGTTCTGCTCGAACTCCGGGTAGATCCAGTCGTCGATCGTCCGCGCGTGCGCCTTGGTGACCGTGTTCGAGGGAGCGACGTGCAGAAAGACCATCCCGAGGTGCGCGCACGCGGCGACGGCGACGACCGCGAGGGCCAGGGCGGCGCCTATCTGGTACGGGAGGGAGAGGGCGGCCAGCGAGGGGCGGGGCGCTTCCTGGGTACCGTCGGGGGCCGGGGAGCCGAGGGGAGGTGCGCTGTCACCGTCCGGCGGGCCGGACCCGGGCGACGGCGGGGGGCCCTCGGGCGGGGAGCCCTCGGCCTCGTCGGGCTCGTCACGCCCGTGCCGGGCGTCCGAGCCTGCCTCGTACGCGTCCATTCCGCCCCGTCTCCCGATTCCCGGTCCCACGCACCCCACGACACGGTGTGCGCACGGGCACGGTACTCAGGCCCACCCTCCATGCGCAGCCCCCTCCGCACACCTGCACGACCTGCACACCGCACCCGCGAGGGCCGCCTCGGGGAGTTATCCACAGCCGTTGACACCCTACGGCCCGCTGCCGGATCATCGATTCGGGCAAACCGAACGATCGGTCGGTGCACTCGCCCCACACCCTCGTCCTCCACCCGTTCCCTTCTTCTAGAACCTGTTCTATCTTGACGCCCCGTCAGATACCCCGCCCCGCCCCGAGAGGACAGCACCATGGACTTCAGGTTCAGCGAGGAGCAGCAGGCGGCGGTCGAGGCGGCCCTGGCGGTGTTCGGCGGAGTCGCACCGGACTCGGTGCCCAGTCCGTCACTCGTCGCGGGCGCCGTCGCGGACGACTTCGACCGGGTGCTGTGGGAGCGGCTCGCCGGTGCGGATCTGCTGAGTCTGCTGCTCGACGAGGAGTTCGGCGGGGCCGGTCTCGACTCCATCGCCCTGTGCCTCGTGCTGCGCGAGTCCGCGAAGGTGCTGGCCAGGGTCCCGCTGCTGGAGAGCTGCGCGGCCACGGCGGCCGTACAGGCGTACGGGGACGAGGAGGTGCGGGGCGAGGTGCTGCGCCGGGCCGGGACCGGCGAACTCGTGCTCACCGTCGCCGCGCACGGCCGTACCGGCCACGACCCCGCCGAACTCGCCGTGACCGCCGGGCGGGACGGTGACCTCTGGGTCCTCGACGGCACGCAGACGGCGGTGCCCTGGGCACACAACGCCGACTTCGTCCTCGTACCCGCGCGCACCGGCGCCGACCGGACCGTCCTCGCCCTGGTCCCCCGGATCCACGAAGGCGTGGTCCTCGGCGAGCAGATATCCACCGCGGGTGAGCGGCTCGGGGAACTGCGCCTGGATTCCGTGCGGTTGCCGGACCGGTACGTCCTCGACGCCGAGGGTGCCTGGCCGTGGCTGCGCGATCTGCTGACCGTAGGGACGTGCGCGCTGGCGCTCGGGCTCGGGACGGCGGTGCTGGGCATGACCAGCGACTACACCGGCAAGCGGGAGCAGTTCGGGTATCCGCTGGCGACGTTCCAGGCCGTCGCCGTGCAGGCCGCCGACCGGTACATCGACCTGCGCGCGATGGAGGTCACGCTGTGGCAGGCGGCGTGGCGGATCAGCACCGGGGCCGGGGGCGCGCTGCCCGTCTCCGGGGACGTCGCCGTCGCCAAGATCTGGGCCTCGGAGGGCGTACGACGGGTCGTGCAGACCGCGCAGCACCTGCACGGCGGTTTCGGCGCCGACACCGACTATCCGCTGCACCGGTTCCACGCCTGGGCCAAGTACCTGGAGCTGTCGCTCGGCCCGGCCGCCGCACACGAGGAGGCCCTGGGCGACCTGCTGGCGGCCCACCAACTGGGCTGAACCTGCGGTGGGCCGTCACGTACCGGGGCGGGGTACGGGACTCAGGCGACGAAGCCCGGCGCGCCCTCGTCGGTCACGACCGGACGGCCCGCCGCCTCCCACACCTGCATACCGCCGCCGACGTTCACCGCGTCGATGCCCTGCTGGACCAGGTAGTTGGTGACCTGGGCCGAGCGGCCACCGGAACGGCAGATCACGTTGACCCGGCCGTCCTGCGGTGCCGCCTCGGTCAACTCGCCGTAGCGGGCGACGAACTCGCTCATCGGGATGTGCAACGCCCCCTCGGCGTGCCCCGCCTGCCACTCGTCGTCCTCGCGGACGTCCAGCAGGAAGTCGCCGTCCTTGAGGTCCGTGACCTCGACCGTGGGCACACCAGCTCCGAAACTCATGTCCCCGACGATACCCAGGTCACTGCTCCAGCAACTCCGCGAGTTCCCTCTCGCGCTGCGCGACCTGCGCCAGGAGCTGCTCGGCGATCTCCTCCAGGAGGCGGTCGGGGTCGTCCGGGGCGAGCTTCAGCATCGCGCCGATCGCGCCCTCCTCCAGCTCACTGGCGACCAGCGTGAGCAGTTCCTTGCGCTGGGAAAGCCATTCGAGGCGGGCGTACAGCTCCTCGCTGTGACTCGGCTGCCACTCGGCGGGCGCCGGACCGGCCGCCCACTCCTCGGCCAGCTCCCGCAGCAGCCCCTCGTCACCCCGCCCGTAGGCGGCGTTGACCCGGGAGATGAACTCGTCGCGCCGCGCCCGTTCCTCCTCGTCCTGCGCGAGGTCGGGGTGGGCCTTGCGGACCAGTTCGCGGTAGAGCTTGCGGGCCTCGTCACTCGGGCGGACCCGCTGCGGAGGCCGCACCGGCTGGTCGGTGAGCATCGCCACGGCCTCCGGGAACAGCCCCTCCGAGTCCATCCAGCCGTGGAACAGCTCCTCGACACCGGGCATCGGCATGACCCGCGCCCGCGCCTCCTGCGCCGCGAGCAGATCCTCGGGATCACCGGTCCGCGCGGCCTTCGCCTCGGCGATGCTGGCGTCCAGTTCGTCGAGGCGGGCGTACATCGGGCCGAGCTTCTGGTGGTGCAGCCGGGAGAAGTTCTCGACCTCGATACGGAAGGTCTCGACGGCGATCTCGTACTCGATGAGCGCCTGCTCGGCGGCCCGCACGGCCCGCTCCAGCCGCGCCTCGGGCCGATCCGCCTCAGCCACGCCCTCGGCCGCGCCCCCGGTCCGATCGGCCGCGCCGGACGGCGCCTGCGCGTCAAGGGGCTCCCGCGGCCCGTCGGCTTCGGGCACGGACGAGGACTGCTCAGCTTCCGGGGTCGTCACCCGCCCAGCGTAGGCCACGGCTCACCCGCGCAGCCAAGGCCACCGAACAGACCCCGCGCTGCCCCGTCCCTCGTCCCCCGTAACAACCGTCACACCCCCATCTCCGCGTCGATCCTCCCCGCCCGCACCGCCTCCACCAGATCCGCGTGGTCGGCCTCCGTGCGGTCGGCGTAGGACATGGCGAACGTCGCCATCGCCTCGTCCAGCTCGTCGCTCTTGCCGCAGTAGCCGGCGATCAGCCGCGGGTCGGCGCTGTGGGCGTGGGCGCGGGCCAGGAGGGCGCCCGTCATCCGGCCGTAGTCGTCGACCTGGTCGGCGGAGAGGGCGGCCGGGTCGACGCTGCCCTTGCGGTTGCGGAACTGCCGTACCTGGAAAGGCAGTCCGTCGACGGTGGTCCAGCCGAGGAGGATGTCGCTGACGACCTGCATGCGCTTCTGCCCGAGCACCACCCGGCGCCCCTCGTGCATCGCGCCCGTGGCCTCCACCGGGTCGAAGCCGGCGGTCGCCAGATGCGGAACCAGCGCCGAGGGACGGGCCTCCTTCACCTGGAGCACGAGAGACTCACCGCGGTGGTCCAGCAGCAGCACGACGTACGACCGCGCCCCCACGCTCCCCGTGCCCACGATCCGGAACGCCACGTCGTGCACCGAGTGCCGGGCCAGCAGCGGAAGCCGGTCCTCGGACAGAGTGCCCACGTACTCCTCCAGGGACGCCGCCACCACCGTGGCCTCCGGGTCCGGCACCTCACGCAGCACCGGCGGGGCGGCCACGAAACGCCGCCCGCCGTCCTCGGTGACCTCCGTCGACCTGGCCGCGAAGCGCCCGCTGGTGTTGCCCCGCGCCTTCTCGGAGACCCGCTCCAGCGTGCCGATCAGGTCGTGGGCGTCCGTGTAGGAGACGAGTTCCTCGTCCGCGATGGCGTTCCACGCGTCCAGCACCGACAGCTTCGCGAGGAGCCGCATCGTGCGGCGGTACGCGCCGACCGCGCCGTGCGCCGCCCCCCGGCAGGTGGCCTCGTCCGCGCCCGCCTCCCGGCCCGCGAGCACGAGCGAGGCGGCGAGCCGCTTGAGGTCCCACTCCCAGGGGCCCAGGACCGTCTCGTCGAAGTCGTTGAGGTCCATGACCAGACCGCCGCGCGCGTCCCCGTACAGCCCGAAGTTGCCCGCGTGGGCGTCGCCGCAGATCTGGGCCCGGATCCTGGTCATCGGCGTACGGGCCAGGTCGTACGCCATCAGGCCCGCCGAACCGCGCAGGAACGCGAACGGGGTGGCCGCCATCCTGCCCACCCTTATCGGGGTCAGCTCGGGGATACGGCCGAGGTTGGACTCCTTGACCGCCGCCTCCGCGTCCGGACGCGAACCGTCCGTGCCGGAGTCGAAGGAGGCGTGCGCGGCCCGGGGGACCTGTCGCCGCAGTGCCTTCCCCTCCTCCTTGGGGGAGGAGCCCGCCGCCTGCCACTGGGCGAAGCCATGCACCCGGGGAAGCTCCCGTGCCCGGCTCGGCGCCGCTCCGGTACCCGCAGACTCCGTACCGACCTCGGTCATCGCGACCGCCTCCCCCGCTTCGTTCACCACTGTCAACATCAACTCGCGACGACCGTACCGCCACCGGACAAATCCCGTCAGAGCCTGTGGATAACTCTTCGGCCCCGGACCGGCTCGCGGGACGTACCCCGGTGTCGCGGGTCAGGTGGCCGGCAGACAGCCGTCGGTGTACAGGTCATGGGCATTGATGCCGGTGTTGCGGAGCAGGAAGTCGGTGGCGTCGGCGATCTCGGCCGTCGTCACCAGTCGTCCGATCGGTGTCCGGTCCGAGTGCGGCGGGTCGGGAACGTCACGCCATTCGGGGCTGTCGCCGATCAGACCCGGATAGGGCGTTCCTTGGCGAGCCCACCGAAAAGAACGACGGAGGCGCCCGGGTTCAACCGGTCACGCAGCACACGGACCGTCTCGGCGTAGCCGACGACCTTCATGGTCACGGCCGTCACGGCGTCGGTGATGTTGAACCGCGCGAGTGTGTTCGCGGCCTGTCCGACCGCCGTGATGACCAGGTTGTCGACCTCGGTCACGTCGGCCAACGAGGCTCTGATCGTCTCGGGTCGGGCCTGGTCGAGGGCCAGTCCCCGGGTGCCGTCGCCGACCCGGGCGGCGATGGTCTCGGCCCGTGCCTTGTCCCTGCTGGTGAGGTTCGCCGCGGCCACCGCGAGCTCGGCGGGAGTGCCCGCCTGTTCGAAGAAACCGAGGTTGAGGTGGGCGCCCTCGGGCGGCGCCGAGGCGATCACCGCGCGGGAGAACCCTGTCCATGCCTCGTCCGGCAATGTGCGCCGCCAGCGCGGGGAACAGCACCGGTTCCTCGTGATCGAGTTGCCGGTGGACCAGGTCGCGCGCACCGGCTGCCGCGGCGGCCAACGCCGTCCGGTCCGCGCCGTCCCGCCCGGGAGCGGCGGCGAGCACGTCCAGTGCGGCGTCCAGCGCATCGTGTTCCGCGCCGAGTTCGCTCAGCCCGCCGCCAACGACCCGCTCGTCGCCCTCGTGCGCAGCGCCGCGTCCGACGAGCACGCGGCGGCCCACCTCCTGGTCGCCATGCAGGAGAACAGCGCCGCCGCCTACCGGTCCGGGCTCTCCCCGATGCCCCGGCAGCACCCGGCGACGACCTGGACACCCGCGTGGCACTCGTGGGGTCACACATGATCGGAGTGGCCTTCAGCCGCTACATCGCCCGAACCGAGCCACTCGCCTCGATGCCACCCGGGCAACTCACCGCACACCTCACCCGGATCCTGCGGCACATCCTCTTCGAGGACACCGCACCTCAGTGAGAGAGCTCACACGGACAGGAAAATCACACAGCGAACCGTCACGGCAGCAAAACGAAACGGCCCTCATCGTGATCACGATGAGGGCCGTTCACTTGTGCGCGAGGGGGGAGTTGAACCCCCACGCCCTTTCGGGCACTGGAACCTGAATCCAGCGCGTCTGCCTATTCCGCCACCCGCGCATTGGGTGTGTCCTCGGCCCCTGCTCCTGGCGGTGCTGGGGCCTTCCGACATCGAGAAGATTAGCACGCTGGAGGTGGTGGGTTCACATCCCTTTCCCTCCGCCCCTGGTCACCCCGACCGAGCCGGACCGGCTGCGACTACGTATCAACACGTGCCGGTTCACGTATCAACCTCGTACCGGTCCAGCCCATCTCCTCAGGAGGCGGGCAAGCTGCACAGTCAGGTGCGGGACACTGGTTTGGCGCCGCCTCTACGATCTGAGTACGCCCGAGGAGTTCGAAGGGGAGCTTCTCAGGGAACTTCGTCAGGCGTCGACACCCGTCGACCGGGCTGACAGGGGGAACCAGCCGATTTCCCGGCGCGTGGATACGATCAGTAAGCAGTACCAAGTACGGCACGCACGGCTCAGACAGAGCAGCAACCAGGAGGAGGTGCCCCATGGGAGTCCTGAAGAAGTTCGAGCAGCGTCTCGAAGGTCTGGTCAACGGCACCTTCGCCAAAGTGTTCAAGTCCGAGGTCCAGCCCGTGGAGATCGCGGGTGCGCTGCAGCGCGAGTGCGACAACAACGCGACCATCTGGAACCGCGACCGGACCGTCGTACCCAACGACTTCATCGTGGAACTGAGCACACCGGACTACGACCGCCTCAGCCCGTACTCCGGGCAGCTCGGCGACGAACTCGCCGGGATGGTGCGGGACTACGCCAAGCAGCAGCGCTACACCTTCATGGGCGACATCAAGGTGCACCTGGAGAAGGCCGACGACCTGGACACCGGTCTGTACCGGGTCCGCAGCCGTACGCTCGCCTCCTCCACCAACCAGCAGGCACCCGGCCGCCCGGGCCCCGGCACCGCCGCTCCCGCGGCACCGCCGATGGGCAGGCCCGGCGCGGGCGCAGGCGCAGGTGGTTACGGCTATCCGCCGGCCGCCGCACCGCCCCCGATGCCCGCCGCACCGCCGCCCGGCGGACGTCCCGGAGCCGCCCCGGCGGGTCCGCCCATGGGACAGCGGCCGACAGCGGGAGCGGGCCGCACGCGCGCGTGGGTCGAGATCAACGGCGCACGCCACCAGATCACCCGCGCGACGCTGGTGCTGGGCCGCAGTACCGAGGCCGACGTCCGGATCGACGACCCCGGCGTCTCGCGCCGGCACTGTGAGATCCGTCCCGGAACGCCCCCGACGATCCAGGATCTCGGGTCCACCAACGGCATCGTGGTGGACGGAACGCACACCACCCGCGCTACGCTCCGCGACGGCTCGCGGATCGTCGTGGGCAGCACCACCATCATTTACCGGCAAGCCGAAGGGTGAAGCGGGGGCAATGTCAGAGCTGACCCTCACGGTCATGCGGCTGGGTTTCCTGGCCGTACTGTGGCTGTTCGTGATCGTGGCCGTGCAGGTCATCCGCAGCGACCTGTTCGGTACGCGTGTCACCCAGCGCGGGTCGAGGCGTGACAGCGGCCGCCAGCAGCAGGCGGCCGCCCGACAGGCCGCCGCGCCCCCGCAGCAACGCCAGCAGCAGCCGTCCGGCGGCGGCAGGCAGCGCCGGGGCGCACCCAGCAAACTGGTCGTCTCCGAGGGCACCCTGACGGGCACCACCGTCGCGCTCCAGGGGCAGACAGTCACGCTCGGCCGGGCCCACGACTCCACCATCGTGCTGGACGACGACTACGCCTCCAGCAGGCATGCCAGGATCTACCCGGACCGGGACGGCCAGTGGATCGTCGAGGACCTCGGGTCCACGAACGGCACCTATCTCGACCGGACCCGACTGACTACTCCCACACCGATTCCGCTGGGCGCGCCGATCCGCATCGGCAAGACCGTCATCGAGCTGCGGAAGTAGTGCTACATCATGAATAGGCGCGAGCGGAGCGAGCACGCGGCGGCGGTCCACGCGACGGACCGCGGCGCGCTCCCGACCGGAGGGTGGGCACCGTGCGGATGTACCCGGAGCCGACGGGCGAGGTGCGCATGAGTCTGTCACTGCGCTTCGCCGCCGGATCGCACAAAGGCATGATCCGCGAGGGCAACGAGGACTCCGGCTACGCCGGTCCCCGCCTCCTCGCGATCGCCGACGGCATGGGCGGACAGGCGGCCGGTGAGGTCGCCTCCTCCGAGGTGATCTCCACGATCGTCGCCCTCGACGACGACGTCCCCGGCTCCGACATCCTCACCTCGCTCGGCACCGCCGTGCAGCGGGCCAACGACCAGCTCCGCATGATGGTCGAGGAGGACCCCCAGCTCGAAGGCATGGGCACCACGCTCACCGCCCTCCTGTGGACGGGCCAGCGCCTCGGCCTCGTACACGTCGGCGACTCGCGTGCCTACCTCCTCCGCGACGGCGTCCTCACCCAGATCACGCAGGACCACACCTGGGTGCAGCGCCTCGTCGACGAGGGCCGCATCACCGAGGAAGAGGCCACCACCCACCCGCAGCGCTCCCTGCTGATGCGCGCGCTGGGCAGCGGCGACCACGTCGAGCCCGACCTCTCCATCCGCGAAGTCCGCGCCGGCGACCGGTACTTGATCTGCTCCGACGGCCTGAGCGGCGTCGTGTCCCACCAGACCATGGAAGACACCCTCGCCAGCTACCAGGGCCCCCAGGAGACCGTGCAGCAGCTCATCGAGCTGGCCCTGCGCGGCGGCGGCCCCGACAACATCACCGTGATCGTCGCCGACGTCCTGGACCTCGACACCGGGGACACCCTCGCCGGGCAGCTGTCCGACGTACCCGTGGTGGTCGGCGCGGTCGCCGAGAACCAGCACAACCTGCACGACGGCGGCGCCATGCAGACGCCCGCCGGACGCGCCTCCGGGCTCGGCCGGCAGCGCCCCGCGCACGGCGGGGGCGGCGAGTTCGGCCCGCCCGGCTCCGGCGACACCACCGGCTACATCCAGACCGGCGGCTTCGGCGGCTACACCGACGAGGACTTCGTCAAGCCCAGCGCCGGCCGCAGGTGGTTCAAGAGAACCCTGTACGTCACGCTCGCCCTCGCCGTCATCGGCGGGGGCCTGTACGGCGGCTACCGCTGGACCCAGACCCAGTACTACGTCGGCGCCAACGACGAGCACGTCGCGCTGTACCGGGGCATCAGCCAGGACCTGGCCTGGGTCTCGCTCTCGAAGGTCGAGAAGGACCACCCCGAGATCGAACTCAAGTACCTGCCGTCGTACCAGCAGAAGCAGGTCAAGGCCACGATCACCGAGGGCGGCCTCAAGGACGCCCAGTCGAAGATCTCCGAACTGGCCACCCAGGCCTCCGCGTGCAAGAAGCAGGAAGCCCGGCGCGCGGCCGGCAACGCGAACAACGCCGAGACCGGCGAAGGCGAGGCCGGCGGCACCACGGGAACCACCCGTACCGCCGCCGCGTCCAAGGCAACGCCGAGCCCGACGCCGTCCGGATCGGCGTCCCCGTCCACAACCGCACCCACTCCCACACCCGGCCCCAGCCTCTCCGAGGAAGAGCAGAAGCTGGTCTCGCAGTGCGGTAAGCAGTAGGCAAGCCGTGAGGGGCCACTTCATACGATGAGCAGTACAACCAACAGTCCGACACACCACACGTCCACGATCGGCGCGATCGGCACACCCAGCCGACGCAACACCGAACTGGCACTGCTGGTGTTCGCCGTGGTCATCCCGGTGTTCGCCTACGTCAACGTGGGTCTGGCCATCGACGACAAGGTCCCGGCCGGCCTGCTCAGCTACGGCCTCGGCCTCGGCCTGATCGCCGGCGTCGGCCACCTCGTCGTACGCAAGTTCGCCCCGTACGCGGACCCCCTGCTGCTGCCCCTCGCCACGCTGCTCAACGGCGTCGGCCTGGTCGTCATCTGGCGCCTGGACCAGTCGAAGCGGCTCCAGCTGCGGGACACATTCGTCGAGGCGGCACCCCGCCAGCTGCTGTACTCCGCGCTGGGCGTCGCCCTGTTCGTGGCCGTACTGGTCTTCCTCAAGGACCACCGCATCCTGCAGCGCTACACCTACATCTCCATGGCCGGCGCGATCGTCCTGCTGATCCTGCCCCTCGTACCGGGCCTCGGCGTCAACATCTTCGGCGCCCGCATCTGGATCAAGATCCCCGGCCTCGGCACCGTCCAGCCCGGCGAGTTCGCCAAGATCGCCCTCGCGATCTTCTTCGCCGGCTACCTGATGGTGAAGCGCGACGCCCTCGCCCTCGCCAGCCGCCGCTTCCTGGGCCTGTACCTGCCCCGCGGCCGCGACCTCGGACCGATCATCGTCGTCTGGATCATCTCGATCCTGATCCTCGTCTTCGAGACCGACCTCGGTACGTCGCTGCTGTTCTTCGGAATGTTCATCATCATGCTGTACGTCGCCACCGAGCGGACCAGCTGGATCGTCTTCGGTCTGCTGATGTCGGCGGCCGGCGCGGTCGGCGTCGCCAGCTTCGAGACGCACGTCCAGCAGCGCGTCGAGGCCTGGCTCGACCCGATGAACGAATACCTGCTCAGCCAGAAGGGCGTCGCCGGCCACACCGAGCAGTCCATGCAGGCCCTCTGGGCCTTCGGCTCCGGCGGCACCCTCGGCACCGGCCTCGGCCAGGGCAACTCCGACCTCATCGGCTTCGCCGCCAACTCCGACTTCATCCTCGCCACCTTCGGCGAGGAACTCGGCCTGGCCGGCGTCATGGCGATCCTGCTCATCTACGGCCTGATCGTGGAACGCGGCGTCCGCACCGCCCTCGCCGCCCGCGACCCCTTCGGCAAGCTCCTCGCCATCGGCCTCTCCGGCGCCTTCGCCCTCCAGGTCTTCGTCGTCGCCGGCGGTGTCATGGGCCTGATCCCGCTCACCGGTATGACAATGCCGTTCCTGGCGTACGGCGGTTCCTCCGTCATCGCCAACTGGGCCCTCATCGGCATCCTGCTCAGAATCAGCGACACCGCCCGCCGGCCGGCGCCCGCCCCGGCCCCCAGTCCCGACGCCGAGATGACCCAGGTGGTCCGACCGTGAACAAGCCCCTGCGCCGGATCGCGATCTTCTGCGGGCTCCTCGTGCTCGCCCTGCTCGTCCGCGACAACTGGCTCCAGTACGTCCGGGCCGACGACCTCAAGGACGACACCCTCAACCGCCGCGTCGCCATCGAGCGGTACGCCACGCCCCGCGGCGACATCATCGTCGACGGCAAGTCGATCACCGGCTCCACCACGTCCAACAGCAGCGACTTCGAGTACAAGCGCACCTACAAGGACGGCGCCATGTGGGCGCCCGTCACCGGGTACGCCTCGCAGGCGTTCGGCGCGACGCAGCTGGAGTCCATCGACGACGGCATCCTCACCGGCAACGACGACCGGCTCTTCTTCCGCAACACCCTCGACATGATCACGGGCAAGAAGAAGCAGGGCGGCAACGTCGTCACCACCCTCAACGCCGCCGCCCAGAAGGCCGCGTACGACGGCCTCAAGGGCCGCGGCAAGGGCGCGGTGGCCGCCATCGACCCGTCCACCGGCGCGATCCTCGCCCTGGCCTCCTTCCCCTCGTACGACCCCTCGGTGTTCGCCGGGAACTCGACGAAGGACGCGGAGGCCTGGCAGAAGCTCCAGAAGGACAAGGACCCGAACGAGCCCCTGCTCAACCGGGCCCTGCGCGACATCTACCCGCCCGGCTCCACCTTCAAGGTCGTGACGGCGGCGGCGGCCCTCGAGAACGGCCTCTACACGGACGCCGACGAAAAGACCGACTCGCCGCTCCCCTACACCCTGCCGACAACCACGACCGAGCTGAAGAACGAGGGGAACATCCCCTGCAAGAACGCGACCATGCGCGTCGCCCTGCAGTACTCCTGCAACACCGTCTTCGGCAAGATCGGCGCCGACCTCGGCAAGGACAAGATGCTCGAAGAGGCCAAGAAGTTCGGCTTCAACGAACAGCAGTTCGTTCCGGTCCGCTCCAGCGCCTCCAACTTCCCCGAGAAGATGGACGAGCCGCAGACCGCGCTCAGCTCGATCGGCCAGTTCGAGACCGCGACGACCCCGCTGCAGATGGCCATGGTCGCCTCCGCGATCGCCAACGACGGCAAGCTGATGAAGCCGTACATGGTCGACAAGCTCCAGGCCCCCAACCTCGACGTGCTCGAACAGACCGAGCCCGAGGAGATGAGCCAGCCGCTGTCCTCCAAGAACGCCCAGATCCTCCAGTCGATGATGGAGACGGTCGTCAAGGACGGCACCGGCAAGAACGCCCAGATCTCCGGCGTCACCGTCGGCGGCAAGACCGGCACCGCCCAGCACGGCGTCGACAACAGCGAGAAGCCGTACGCCTGGTTCATCTCGTACGCCAAGCTCGCCGACGGCAGCTCACCGGTGGCCGTCGCGGTCGTCGTCGAGGACGAGGGCGCCGTCCGCGACAACATCTCGGGCGGCGGTCTGGCCGCGCCCATCGCCAAGAGCGTGATGGAGGCGGTCATCGCGAGCAAGCAGTGAGCCCCGTCACGTCCCCTTCACATCGGTGCACGTTGCGATACCGGTCCGGTATCGGCTGACGGGCTTGGCCAGGTCACACAAATGAACCCGGGTACCGTATCCCCGGACGGCACACCGCCGGACCACACAGCAGGTGCGGTCGGGACCGACGGAGAGGGCTGGTAGGAAGCTATGGAAGAGCCGCGTCGCCTCGGCGGCCGGTACGAGCTGGGCCAGGTGCTCGGCCGTGGTGGCATGGCGGAGGTATACCTCGCACATGACACCCGCCTGGGCCGCACCGTGGCAGTGAAGACGTTGCGCGCCGACCTCGCGCGCGACCCTTCCTTCCAGGCCCGGTTCCGCCGGGAGGCCCAGTCGGCCGCCTCGCTCAACCATCCCGCGATCGTCGCCGTGTACGACACCGGCGAGGACTACATCGACGGGACGTCCATCCCGTACATCGTCATGGAGTACGTGGACGGCTCGACCCTCCGCGAACTCCTCCACTCGGGCCGCAAGCTGCTGCCCGAGCGGACACTGGAGATGACGATCGGGATTCTCCAGGCATTGGAGTACTCCCACAGAAGCGGCATCGTCCACCGAGACATCAAGCCGGCGAACGTGATGCTCACGCGCAACGGCCAGGTCAAGGTCATGGACTTCGGCATCGCCCGCGCGATGGGCGACTCCGGCATGACGATGACGCAGACATCGGCGGTCATAGGAACGGCCCAGTACCTCTCGCCGGAACAGGCGAAGGGCGAACAGGTCGACGCGCGAAGCGACCTGTACTCGACCGGCTGCCTGCTGTACGAGCTGTTGACGGTACGTCCGCCCTTCATCGGGGACTCCCCGGTCGCGGTGGCCTACCAGCACGTACGGGAGGAACCGCAGCCCCCGTCGGTGTTCGACCCCGAGATCACGCCCGAGATGGACGCCATCGTCCTCAAGGCCCTGGTCAAGGACCCGGACTACCGCTACCAGTCCGCCGACGAGATGCGCGCCGACATCGAGGCCTGCCTCGACGGCCAGCCGGTCGCCGCGGCGGCCATGAGCGCGGTCGGCTACGGCGGCTACGGCTACCCCGACGACCAGGCCACCACCGCCCTGCGCTCCGACGCCGGCGCGACCACCATGCTCCCCCCGATGAACCCGGACGACGGCGGCTACGGCTACGACGACCGCGGTCCCCGACGGCGCCAGCAGCCGAAGAAGTCGAACACCTCGACGATCCTGCTGGTCGTGGCGGGACTGCTGGTGCTGGTGGGCGCGGTCCTGATCGGCAGGTGGATCTTCGACGGCCAGAACGTCAGCGACGCCACCATCACGAACCCCAACTTCGTCAGCCAGACCAAGGACGACGCGGAGAAGGCGGCGTTGAACGTCGACCTGAAACTGACGTTCACGAACAAGGCCTGCGAGGCGGAGCCCAAGGGCAACATCTGCGAACAGAACCCGGCGGCCGGGGTCGACGTGAAGAAGGGCGACACCATCGCGCTGGTGGTGTCGACCGGGGCGCCGAAGATCGCGGTGCCGAACGTCATCGACAAGGACGTCGACACGGCCACGTCCCAGCTTCAGGACAAGGGTTTCGACGTCAAGACCAAGGAGACCGAGTCCTCCCAGGGCCCGGGCACCGTCCTCAGCCAGAACCCGGACCCCGGTACCGAGCTGGAAAAGGGCTCCACGGTCACGCTCGAAGTCGCCAAGGAAGAAGAGAAGTCGACCGTCCCGGACGTCACCGGCCAGGACTGTGACGCCGCCAAGCAGCAGATGGATGCCAACGGCCTCGTCGGCGAGTGCACCGAGGTCGAGACCCAGGACGCCAACCAGGTAGGCAAGGTCATCGCGACCTCGCCCCAGGCCAACACCCAGGCCGACCCGGGCTCCACGGTGACCATCCAGATCGGCAAGGCGGTCGACAAGACCGAGGTCCCGAACGTCGTCGGACAGACGGTCGGACAGGCCAAGCAGACCCTGCAGGCGGCCGGCTTCACCAACATCCAGTTCACCAACGACAGCGACCAGAGCGACACCGCGATCGTCACCGGCCAGGACCCGCAGGGCGGCAACGAGGTCGACGACCCGGGCAACACCCAGGTCACGCTCCAGAGCGTCGGCTTCGGCAACAACAACGGCGGAAACAACGGCGACAACGACAACGGCGGCATCTTCGGCTGACGTCTCTTGTCACGCAGCTGAGCCCCGGCACCTGAGAAGGCGCCGGGGCTCACTCATACCCATGTGCGAAATCCGACCAGAACTTCGTATGCCTGGACTCGTTGGACGGGTGAGGAAAACCCGACGAGTCGAGGAGACAGAACGTGATCAACGAAACGGCACTGTTGGAGTCGAAGTCGCTCCGCGACAGCGCGCTGGAACGTACGGATGTGCTCGACAGGGTGAAAGCACTGTCGCTGCTGCCGGACGGGATGCATGTGACCACGGCGATGGTGGCGACGTACTTCGAGGTCGCCGAGACGGTCGTCAACAACCTGCTCACTCGCCACCGGCAAGAACTCGTATCCAACGGCCTGCACATCCTCAAGGGCGCTGACCTGCGTGAATATCAGGAACTCAACTTGAGTTCCTCTTCCGGCAGTTATCCACAGCGGCGCTCCAGCCTCGCTCTCTGGTCGCGCCGAGCCGTCCTCAACGTCGCCATGCTCCTCCGCGACAGCGAAGTCGCACGTCAGGTGCGTGTGTACCTCCTGGACATGGAGTACCTGGCACGCACCCAGCCTGTGGACAACCCTGTCCAGCAGGACGTCGCCTCCCTCGACGACCACATCGACCAACGCATCACCCACATCCTCGGCAAGACCGTCGTCCCCATGTTCAACGCCCTGATCGAAACGTCGGGCGAGCACCGCAGGGAGCTGATCGCCCTGCGGGCCGGCGTCCAGCGAGTCGAGCAACGGCTCCGGCAGCACCACGCCCGGCTGCAGAGGCTCGAAAGCCCGCACGAGGGCCGTCCCCTCCCCGGAGTCATGGCCTCCATGGACGCCATGAACGGCCGCACGTTCGAGCACCACGTGGCCAAACTGCTGCGCCGCGACGGCTGTACGAACGTCGTCGTGCAAGGCGGTCACGGAGACCGGGGCGTCGACATCATCGCGCTCACGGCCGACGGACGACGCCTCGTCGTCCAGTGCAAGAGGTTCGCGCCCTACCTCAACATCACCAGCCCCGACGTCCAGAAATTCGTCGGCTCGGCGAAGGTGCTGTACGCCGCGGAAGTGGCCCTCTACGTGGCGACCTGCCCCTTCACCTCTGAGGCCCTGAGCGTTGCCGCCGTCGGCGGCATCACCGCCGTACACCGTGGGCTGCCGGAGGAGTGGAGCGCCGGAGCACCGCTGAAGATCCTGGAGTGACCACGGCGTAGCTCGGAAAAGGCCCGAAGCCGCAAGAGCAAGTTGCGGCTTCGGGCCTCGGCCATGCTAGACAACTGAGCGCCTTGCAGGCGCTCAGTCACCTCACCGCAACTCCTTCGGCACCGTCCGCTCCGAGTCCACCTTCTCCACCCGCACCAGCTCCCCCCACACGATGTACCGGTACTCCGACGTGAACACCGGGGTACAGGTCGTCAGGGTGATGTAGCGCCCCGCCTTCCGCTTCCCCGACTCCTTGGGGATCGGGGACAGGACCTGGACGTTGTACTTCGAGGTCTCCGGGAGGGTGTCGTAGACCTTGTAGACGTACCACTCGTTCTTCGTCTCGAAGACGATCGGGTCGCCCTTCTTCAGCTTGTCGATGTTGTGGAACTTGGCGCCGTGGCCGTCCCGGTGGGCCGCCAGCGTGAAGTTGCCCGACTTCGCCTGGGGGAGCGCCGACTTGATGGGGTCCGTGTAGTAGCCGGCGACGCCGTCGTTCAGGACCTTCGACGACGTGCCCTTCTTGACCAGGACCTCGCCGTTCCTCATCGCCGGGACGTGCAGGAAGCCGATGCCGTCCTTGGTGTCCAGGGCGCCGGGACCCGTGTCCGCGTCGGCCCAGTGGTCGCGTACCTCGTCGCCCTGCTTGTTCGCTTCGCGGTCCGCGACGACGTTCGTCCACCAGAGCGAGTACGCCACGAACAGGCCCAGCACCAGGCCCGCCGTGATGAGGAGTTCACCGAAAACGCTCACCGCGGTGGCCAGTTTGCCGGTCGTGCCCCTGGGACGGGCGGCCTGCGAAGGGGAAACGGACGCGTCCGCGGTCTGCTCGTCGTGGTCCGTCGTCGCTGCCACTCTTCATCGCCCTCACTGCTACTGCACGAGCCCACCGCCGCTGCTACAGCAACGCGTCCGGCTTGCCCTTGCTGCGCGGCCGTTCCTCGACCATCTTGCCCCACACGATCATCCGGTATTTGCTCGTGAACTCCGGAGTACACGTCGTAAGGGTGATGTAGCGGCCCGGCTCGGTGAAACCCGAGCCATTGGGGATCGGGTCCAGCACGCTCGTGTTGCTCGGCGACGTGACCGGCAGGATCGCCTCCATCTTGTAGACGTAGTACTTGTCCTGCGTCTCCACGACGATCGCGTCGCCCTTCTTCAGCCGGTTGATGTACCGGAAGGGCTCACCGTGCGTGTTGCGGTGCCCCGCGAGCCCGAAGTTGCCGGTCGCCGCCGACGGCATCGCCGTGTTGAGGCTGCCCTCCGCGTAGTGACCGACCATCCCCCGGTCCAGCACCTTCTTCTTGCTGGTGCCCTCCGCGATCGGCACCACCACGTCCAGCTTGGGGATGTCCAGGATGGCGAACCCCTGCCCCGGCTCGAACACCCCCGGCGCCCGCTTCCCGCTCGCCCAGTCGTCCTGGAGGCTCGTCGCCTCGTTCCCGGCCTGCGCGTGCGCCCGTACGTTCGTCCACCACAGCTGGTAGGTCACGAACAGCAGCATCAGCACGCCGGTGGTGATGAACACCTCGCCGATCGCCCGGCTCGCCATCACGGCCACGCCCGGCTTCTGCGCCCGCGCCGCCTGCCGCGCGGCCACCCGCGAGAGGGGCGCACCCTCCGCCGAATCGGCGGCCGCGCCCTCCGATGCCTCCTGAGGGCCTCCATGGCGCCCGTGACGGGCCTTGGCGGCCTTCCGGCGCGCCGCCCGTCCACCGGCCGCCGAAGGGCCCTCAGAGGCGCCTGTGGCCCCTGCGCCGGCGGAGGCGGCCGACACCGAGTCCTCGTCGGGTATTCGCGGCAGGTCCGCCAGCCGCAGCGCCACCGTCTCCTCGTCGACCGGCGGCAGCACCACGGGAGGAGCCACGGACGGCTGCGTCGCACGAGGGACCGCAGCAGGAGCCACGTACGGCACCTGCTCCTCGTACACCCCCACCTGCCAGTCCTGCGCGTACCCCCGCGAGTCGTACCCCGACTCCGGCCCGGAGCCGCGGTGCTCTGCCGCCCCCTGCTCGGCCGAGGCGTCGTACGGCCGCGCATGGCCGCGCCTGCGCCGCCCGCTGCCCGGAGGCGGATCGTTCCGCTGCCCCGGCAACGGGTCGCTCAGCGGATCCACCGGCCGCTCCGCCGGCGCCTCGAACGCACCCGGCACCCCGTACGGCTCCTGCTGCCCGTACGAGGGTCCCTGGTCGCCGGTGTCTCCGTACGCGGAGCCGGACTCGCGCTCGGGGCGCAGGGCGGTCACGCCGTGGCCCTGCCCACCACCGGGGCGAGCCCCGACGACCTCGCCACGGCACCCCGGTCGCCGCACTCCACCAGCCAGTTGGCCAGCATCAGGTGACCGTGCTCCGTCAGCACCGACTCGGGGTGGAACTGCACACCCTCGACCGGGAGTTCGCGGTGCCGAAGGCCCATGATGATCCCGTCGTGCGTACGGGCCGTGACCTCCAGCTCGGCCGGGACCGTCTCCGGCTCCGCCGCCAGGGAGTGGTAGCGGGTCGCCGTGAAGGGCGTGGGGAGGCCGGCGAAGACACCCTTGCCCTCGTGTTCCACGAGGGACGTCTTGCCGTGCAGCAGCTCGGGGGCGCGGTCCACCACACCGCCGTACGCCACCTGCATCGACTGCATGCCCAGGCAGACCCCGAACACCGGCACCCCGGTGGCCGCGCAGTGGCGCACCATCTCGATGCAGACGCCGGCCTCCTCGGGCGTACCCGGGCCCGGCGACAGCAGCACACCGTCGAAGCCGTCCTGCGCGTGCGCAGTCGACACCTCGTCGTTGCGCAGCACCTCGCACTCGGCGCCCAGCTGGTACAGGTACTGGACCAGGTTGAAGACGAAGCTGTCGTAGTTGTCGACGACGAGAATCCGCGCGCTCACTGGTCGTTCACCGTCACATCGTTGAAGGGGAGGAGAGGTTCGGCCCACGGGAAGACGTACTGGAAGAGCACATAGACCACCGCCAGCGCCAGTACGAGGGAGAACAGCGCCTTCACCCACGCGTTCCCCGGCAGATGCCGCCAGATCCAGCCGTACATGCCGTCCCTTCCGTCGCCCACGGCACCCGACTCGCGGCACCGGACTCACGCGTACCTCACCAGATTAACGGCGCAGCGCCTCGGGTTTCCCGGCCTCCACAGGCTGTGTGGAATCCAGGTGTGCCCAGACGATCAGTCGATGGCTGTGCCCCCACTCCGGATCGCACGTGGTCAGCGTGAGATAACGGCCCGAGCGCGTGTACCCGCTCTTACGTGGCACAGGATCGATCACCTCAATGTCCGTGGGCACGGTTTTGTAGGGGCCTTTGTCGATCCGATACGTGAACCACGTCGTCCCGTCCGTCAGCACCACCGCGTCCCCGCGGCGCAGCTTCGGGAAGTCCTTGAACGGATCGCCGTACGTACGCCGGTGGCCCGCGACCGAGAAGTTGCCCTCCTGGCCGAGCCGTGCGGTGGTGGCGTAGTGGCCGAGGCCCTTCTTCAGGGTGTTCGTCTTCGTGCCTTCGAGCACCGGCTTGTTCCACGTGAAACCGAGCCGCGGGATGTACATGATCGCGAAGGGCTTGCCCGAGCTGTAGGGACCGGGCGGCTTGGGGCCCGCCGTACTCGTGGGAGTGGCCGACGGCTCCGGCTCCGGCGCCTGTGTCACCGTGCCCTTCGACCACTGGTCCTGTAACTGGTCGATCTGGTCGTCCATGACGCCGTCGGCCTTCACACCGGTCCAGAACAGCACGTACACGACGAAGAGCACGATCACCGTGCCCACCGTGACACACAGTTCACTGACCGCCCTGATGATCACGCGCCCCGACACAGGCCCCCCAGTGGTGAGCTACGAGAGCTACTTCACAGGTTCCGCGTACTGCAGATCCACTGTGCCCGAGTAGCCGGGCAGAGTCACCGTCCCGTCCTCGTCGACCTGCCAGCCGAGCCCGTAGACGTTGACGTACACCATGTAGTTCTGGATCGCCTTGGACGCCGTGAGCGCGTCCCTCAGCTTCTCCGGGTCACCGACCGCCGTGATCTTGTACGGGGGTGAGTAGACGCGTCCCTGGAGGATCAGCGTGTTGCCCACACAGCGGACGGCGCTGGTGGAGATGAGCCGCTGGTCCATGACCTTGATGCCCTTGGCCCCGCCCTGCCAGAGGGCGTTCACCACGGCCTGGAGGTCCTGCTGGTGGATGACCAGGTAGTCGGGCTGCGGCTCTGGGTAGCCGGGGAGCTTCGCGGTGGCGTTCGGCGGGGCGTCGTTGAGGGTGACCGTGAGGGCCTCGCCCTTGAGCTTCTGGGTGCCCGCGGCCTTCTCCAGCGCCGCCAGTTTGGCGTCCTCGGCCTCGGTGCTGCCGTCGTCGCGCTCGGCGAGCGCCTCGACGTCGTCGCGCAGGGCCGCGTTGGACTCGTCGAGCCGGCCGTTCTTGTGGCTGCGCTCCTGGATGAGGTCCGAGAGCCTCAGCAGGGAGGCGTCGGTGCGGATGTTCGTGCCCTTGGCCGTGTCGAAGCTCGTGAAGAAAATCAGCCCCGCGAGGGCGAAGACCCCTACGGTGAGCACCCGGACCGGGCGGAAACGGCGGTTACGGGCAGGACTGGAATCCGTCCCGGGGGAGTCGGCAGAATTGCTCAACGTACCCTTATCTCCTTCGGCGCCGCGGAAGCACTACGCTAACGGACGCCCGGGGGAGCACTAAGTGTCCCCTTGTACGCTGCCCCGGAGCCCGACCCAGTTCCCTGCGCGGCCACGCAGCGCATCGACAGGAGAGACCCTCGTGCCGAAGTCACGTATCCGCAAGAAGGCCGACTACACGCCGCCGCCCGCCAAGCAGGCGACGGCCATCAAACTGAACAGCCGCGGCTGGGTCGCACCGGTCATGCTGGCGATGTTCCTCATCGGCCTGGCCTGGATCGTCCTCTTCTATGTGACCGACGGCACGCTGCCGATCGACTCACTGGACAACTGGAACATCGTGGTGGGCTTCGGCTTCATCGCCGCGGGCTTCGGTGTCTCCACGCAGTGGAAGTAGGGCCTTCAGGGCGGGCCCTCAGGGCTCTGCCCAGGGCTTTTCGCTGAGTTATCCACAGCCAGGTTGAATTTCCACACCCCGCCTGGGGAAAAGACGACGATCTGTGGATAACTCATCGAGTGTTGACGCCGGTACGACTGACACACCGGTAACCGCAAGCTTGTTCGCCCCCTGCCTGACCTGGGAAAACTCCGGTCGGTGACAGGGGGCACAGCTGTTCCCGCACACTGTGCACAGGTAGCGCCACGGACTGTGGACAACAGGCACTCAGTGACAGGAGTGACCGGTCGGGGCTGTTAGATGAGCTGGCCCGTGCGGATCAGGGTCATGACGACCACCGCGACCAGGACCACCGCGCAGACGCCGTACTGGACCAGGGATCTGCGCTCGCGCGGGGCGTGGACCATGGCGTAGCCGATGACGACACCGGCGACGAGGCCGCCGATGTGGGCCTGCCAGGCGATGTTGCTCGCTCCGAAGGTGAAGATGAGGTTGATCACCAGGAGAGCGATGATCGGCCGCATGTCCTGGTTGAGGCGGCGCATCAGGACAGCGGTCGCGCCGAAGAGGCCGAAGATGGCACCGGAAGCCCCGAGCGAGCCGCTGCTCGGGGAGGCCAGCAGATAAGTGAGGGCACTGCCCGCGAGGCCCGAGACGATGTAGAGCACCAGGTAACGGACCCGGCCGAGGGCAGCTTCCAACGGGCCGCCGAGCCACCACAGGCTCAGCATGTTGAAGCCGATGTGCCAGATGGCCTGGTGCGCGAACATCGAGGTGAACAGCAGATACCACTGTCCCTCGGCGACGCCCTCCGTGGCGACGTACGGCGCCGGCGGCCACTTGCCGACGAGGACCAGGTGGTCCAGGAACGACGGGCGGATCTGGCCGACGAGGAAGACCGCGAGGTTGATCCCGATGAGGATCTTGGTCAGGAGGCGGGGATCGGCTGCGATGGTGCCGCCGGCGATGTTGCGCGGCCTGGAGGCGCCGGGCGCGTGTCCCGTGCCGGAGCCGTTGCGCACACATTCCGGGCACTGGAAGCCGACGGAGGCGCTGACCATGCACTCGGGGCAGATCGGGCGTTCGCAGCGGGTGCAGCTGATGCCTGTCTCGCGGTCCGGGTGGCGGTAGCAGGTGGGCAGGCTCTGGGCGTCCTGCGGGCCCTGCGGGCTGCCTGGCGCCTGGTCCATGGGATCCCCTAAGTCCGTCAGTCCGTCGTCGTGCGGTTGGTCGTCGTACGCAATGCACCGCCCCGCCCATCCTTACGGATGAGCGGGGCGTTTGGTTCCCTGCTGGTCCCCTCCGGAAAAGAGCTGGCGGGAGGGGTTCCCTGGGGTGAGCCCTAGCGGGTCTCGACGACGACCGACTCGATGACGACGTCGTTGACCGGGCGGTCGGTGCGCGGGTTGGTCGCCGCGGTCGCGATGGCGTCCACGATCTTCTGGCTGGCCGCGTCGGTGACCTCACCGAAGATGGTGTGCTTGCGGGTCAGCCACGCCGTCGGGGAGACGGTGATGAAGAACTGCGAGCCGTTGGTGCCCGGGCCGGCGTTGGCCATGGCCAGGAGGTACGGCTTGTCGAAGCGGAGGTCCGGGTGGAACTCGTCCTCGAACTGGTAGCCGGGACCGCCGGTGCCGTTACCGAGGGGGTCACCGCCCTGGATCATGAATCCGCTGATCACCCGGTGGAAGACCGTGCCGTCGTAGAGCTTGTCCGTCGACTTCTGACCGGTCTCCGGGTTGGTCCACTCACGCCCGCCGGTGGCAAGCTCGACGAAGTTCTGGACCGTCTTGGGCGCGTGGTTCGGCAGGAGCCGGACTTCGATGTCGCCGTGATTGGTCTTCAGGGTGGCGTAAAGCTGCTCGGCCACGATCTGCCTTCCGTTGTCCTCTTGTGACTCCTCGATCCTCGCACGGTCCATGCCGTGCGTCGCTCGGCACCCTCCTCCGAGCGAAAATCCGGCGGTTTCGCTTGCGCTTCCGGCACGGCGCAGAAATCCGGTCGAGTAGGCACGGGACGGGAGCGCGGCACGGCGATCCGTGGCATTGTCGACGACAAGCTCCTGTTGCCCGGTATTCATCGCTATTGCATGTGATCGTCATCCGCTGCCACATGCGACCGGTCCGGTGCCGTCAGCCCCGTGCGATCGGCCGTCCATGACCCGGATGCCCGCCCTCGCATGCCTCGCGGCGTATTGCCAGGCATGATCCGTAAAAGGGTGGAGAGTCGATAACCGTACGCCACCGACGAGGAGGATCCCGTGACCCGCATCGAAAGCGTGCGCGCCGCAACCAGCTCGGCGAAGGACAGCGTCCTGCACGCCGCGGACGTGGTGGCGCCCTACGCCGACACGGCCAAGGACAGGGCCACCCAGTACGCCCACGAGACACGCGTACGACTTGCTCCCAGGGTGTCCCAGGCCGCGGAGCAGGCCCGTGTCCAGTACGGCGCGCATCTCGCTCCGCGACTGGAGCAGGCCCGTACGCATGTGCCGCCGAAGGTCGACCATGCCGCTCACGAAGCCGCTGCCCGTACCGCCAAGGCGGCCCGGCAGGCCGCCGACTACACCGCGCCGCGCGTGGAGCGGGCGGTCGCGGCGGCCGGGCCCGTACGTGAGGAGGCGGCCGCACGTAGTGCCGCGGCGCTGGCCGCGCTGCGTGGTCAGGTCACTCCGCAGGAGATCCGGAAGCTGGCCCGCAAGCACGAGCGTCGGGCCCGGGCGGGCCGGCTCGCCAAGGGGCTGGTCGCGCTGGGCATCCTGGCGGGCGGCGCATTCGCCGCGTGGAAGTGGTGGGACAAGCAGGCCAACCCCGACTGGCTGGTCGAGCCGCCCGCCGCGACCGAGGTCCCGGAGACGGGCCGTCTGACATCGGTGGACGGCACCGCTCCCTCGCATCTTGACCCCGAGGTCGAGGCGAAGGAGGCCGAGTCGGAGGCGGCGGAGGGCGACGAGGACCGCCGCTGACGGTTCGGTTCGTGTGTGGTGTCGCCGTGGGGTGGGAGACCTGAGGGTCTCCCACCCCACGGCGGTGTTTCACGTGAAACACCGCTCTGCTCCGTTTCACGTGAAACATCGTCGTCCCCGCCGTCAGGAGACGGCCAGCTGCGGGCTCGTCCTCAGTCCGCCGATGCCCCTCGTGGCCGGGGCCCGGAGGATCGTGCGGCGGACGGTCGAGGGCACCGGGATCGCCGGGGTCGCCGGGGTCGCCGCCGCCACCGGCTTCGCCAGAGTCACCGGAACCACCGAGACCGTGCTCTTACTGCGGCCGGCGGCGAAGACGTACAGCCGGAGGACCAGGAAGCGGCCTATGCCGGCGAGGCCGGAGGCGCTGAGGTAGACGATCTGCTCGGTCAGCATGCCGGGAGACGACTGGACCAGGTGCAGGACGAACATCGCTACGCAGGTGACGACGTAGGCGGCGGTGGCCGAGCCCGCCGACTGCCAGTGCTGGCGCCACCCGGCGCGCTTGCCGCCCCCGAAGGTGAAGCGGGCGTGGAGTTCGGTGCACAGGATGGTCGAGGCGACCGTGATCAGCGCGTTGGCCAGCACCCAGGGCATCGCCACCGCGAGCAGCGCGACGGCGCCGCTGGAGAGGAGGCCGACGCCACCGCCGCACAGGACGAACCGGGTGAAGGAGGCGAGCGGTCCGGGAGCAGCAGCGGCGCCGGTCGTGCTGGGCTTCGACGAGAGCTGCGACTTCACGGCGGTTTCCTTCCGGCGGGGTGGCTGTGGACCTCTGTGGATCACGGGGATCAACTGGGTTCAACGATGCCGTCGCGGGCTCTCGGAAACGATGACGTGTACTCCCGAACCGGGGGTGTAGCTGGCCCCACCATCGGGGTGCGGGAGGCGCTACCCAGGGCAGGGAAAAGGGCGACTGATAGCTTCTACACGAACGTAGAAACAGACGTAGGAACAGACGAAGAAGCAACGAGGAGTTCTCATGGCCCTGTGGGACCGCATCAAGGAGTCCGCATCGACGATGCAGACCCAACTGGAGGCGAAGAAGAACGACTTGAAGAGCGGCGCGTTCCGGGACGCGAGCATGGCGATGTGTGCGCTGGTCGCCGCGGCCGACGGCACGATCGACCCGGCGGAACGGCAGCGCGTGGCCCAGCTCATCGCCACGAACGACGTCCTGCAGAACTTCCCCGCGGACGATCTGCGCCGCCGTTTCGACGAGAACATCGGCAAGCTGACGGCCGACTTCGCCTTCGGCAAGGTGACCGTGCTCCAGGAGATCGCCAAGGCCAAGAAGAAGCCGGCCGAGGCCCGTGCCGTGATCCAGATCGGCATCGTCATCGGCGGCGCGGACGGTGACTTCGACAAGACCGAGCAGGCGGTCGTACGGGAGGCCTGCTTCGCCCTGGACCTGCCGCCGCACGAGTTCGATCTCTGACGCGACGCGCACGGCCCATCGGGCCGGCAGCTGCAAAGGTGCCCTCTGAACTGCGTTTCCGCAGTTCAGAGGGCATTTCGGGTGTGGAGCCTAGGGGAGTCGAACCCCTGACATCTGCCATGCAAAGACAGCGCTCTACCAACTGAGCTAAGGCCCCGAGGGAAAGGCGTCCGCCCAGAACAACCAAGTCCTGGTGGGTGCCGTCGACAAGAGTACCGGGTCATCCCCGGTATCCCGCAAAAGGATTGGGGGTCCCCGTGGACGACCACTCTCCGTAAGATGCTCGTCGTGGTTCGCTACAGCGAACCGCGGTATTTGGGGAAGCGATGGGGAGACGCAATGGATGCCGCACAGCAGGAAGCCACCGCAAGAGCGCGGGAGCTTCAGCGGAATTGGTACGGAGAGCCGCTGGGGGCGCTCTTCCGTAAGCTCATCGACGATCTTGGTCTCAACCAGGCTCGTCTCGCGGGGGTACTGGGGCTGTCCGCGCCGATGCTGTCACAGCTGATGAGCGGCCAGCGGGCCAAGATCGGCAATCCGGCAGTGGTGCAGCGGGTGCAGTTGCTGCAGGATCTGGCCGGTCAGGTCGCGGACGGCAGCGTCAGCGCGGCCGAGGCGACCGAGCGGATGGACGAGATCAAGAAGTCGCAGGGGGGTTCGGTGCTCAGCAACACCACGCAGTCGACGACGAGTTCGGGGGCGCCCACGGTCAAGCGGGTGGTCCGCGAGATCCAGTCGCTGCTGCGCTCGGTGGCCGCCGCCGGCGACATCATCGAGGCGGCGGACACTCTCGCCCCGACCCACCCGGAACTGGCAGAGTTCCTCCGGGTGTACGGAGCGGGCCGCACGTCGGACGCCGTGACGCACTACCAGTCCCACCAGAACTGAGCCGCCGGCCCGGCCGCCGACCGGGGGTTCGGCGGCCGGGCTCCGGCTCAGGAGCGGCAACGGGGGTAGGCGTGCACGGGAGATGGGCAGGGAGAGTCCGGGAGACGGGCGGGAAAACAGGTACGGAGACAGGTTCTGGGCGAGCGGGGTGACAGCGGGCTCCGGAGCGGGGTAGGAGGAGCCGTACCAACCGCCGGTCCGGAGCCGACCGAGCGGGGATCCGAAGGGGGATCGACGCAGAGCCATGGGTGAGGTCTTCGCCGGCCGGTACGAACTGGCCGACCCGATCGGGCGCGGGGGAGTCGGCGCCGTCTGGCGCGCCTGGGACCACCGCCGCCGCCGGTACGTGGCCGCCAAGGTCCTCCAGCAGAGCGACGCCCACTCGCTGCTGCGCTTCGTCCGCGAACAGGCACTGCGGATCGACCACCCCCATGTGCTCGCCCCGGCCAGCTGGGCCGCGGACGACGACAAGGTCCTGTTCACCATGGACCTGGTCGCCGGCGGCTCGCTCGTCCATCTGATCGCGGACTACGGTCCCCTGCCGCCCGGGTTCGTCTGCACCCTCCTCGACCAGCTCCTCTCGGGCCTCGCCGCCGTGCACGCGGAGGGCGTCGTCCACCGCGACATCAAGCCCGCCAACGTGCTGCTCGAAGCGACCGGTACAGGCCGCCCGCGGCTGCGGCTGTCCGACTTCGGCATCGCGATGCGGCTGGGCGAGCCGCGTCTGACGGAGACCGACTACGTGGTGGGCACGCCGGGTTACTTCGCTCCCGAGCAAATGCTGGGCGCGGACCCGGACTTCCCCTCCGACCTGTTCGCCGTGGGCCTGGTCGCGCTCTATCTCCTGGAGGGCGCCAAGCCGGACTCCAAGGCCCTCATCGAGTACTTCGCGGAGCACGGCACGCCCAGCGCCCCCCAGGGCATACCGGAGCCGCTCTGGCAGGTCGTGGCCACGCTGCTGCAGCCGGACCCGCAGGCGCGGTTCCGCACGGCCACGGGCGCGCGCAAGGCCCTCGGCCAGGCCGCCGAACTCCTGCCCGAGCCCGGCCCCGACGACGAGCTGATCGAGATCTTCGACCAACTCGGCCCCCTCCCAAGGGGCTTCGCCCCGGCCGGCCCCCTCAAACCGTCCCCCGGCGTGACCACGAACGGCGCCCGCAACGGCGGGGCGACGCGCGGTCCGGCCACAGGCACCGGACACGGCGAGTACGGCGGCCCGGACTCGAACAGCACGCACACCGGCCCGGGAGCGGCCCGCCCGTACGACCCGTACCGCGAACCGAACCCGGACGGCACACCCACCGGCCCGGCGACGGGCGGCACGCACACGGGACCGGGCATCGGACCGACGCGGAGTCCGCTGCCCGGCCCGATGCCGGATCCCGTCTCCCCACCCCCCGGACCGGGCACGGGTGCCATACCCTCACGGCCGGTCGAGGCCCCCGCACCCACCGGCTCCGAGCAGCCCTGGCAGTCCTCCGGTGCCGCCCCGAGCCGGCCGGGCACCGACTCCGTACGACCGCCACAGCCGCCGAGCCCGGAGCAGCCTCACCCCGCTCAGCGGAACGGCATCCCGCCCCACCCGGACACCACACCCCCGCGCCCCACGCACCCACCGTCGACGGCGCCTTCCCGGCCCTCGCACCCGGACCCGTACGCCGCCCAGGCCGTCGCGCCGATCCCCCCGCAGCCGCCGTCAGCTGCCCCGCCCCAGCCGTCCGCCATGTCGGACACGGGGAGCTTCCACCTGCCCCCGCCCCAGCTGACCGCCCCCGCCACTCCCCCCACGGCCGCCAAGCACGTATCCGCGCCCTTCGAAACCACGCACGCGCCCTCCCCCCATCCGCACCCGCACGGAACCACCACGCAGACCCAGGCTCCGACCGCGACGGCGACCCCCACTCCGACGCTGCGCCACCAGGACGCGTACGCCCCCACCTCTTCGTACGTCGCCCAGGTCCCGCAAGTTCCCGCGTCCGTGCAGGCGGTTCCGCAGCACCGCGGCCGACGTCGCCAGCGTCGTCCCGGACCGCCCGCGAAGGTGGCGATACCGGTGCTGTTCCTGGCCCTGACCTGCTACGCGGTCGGTTTCTGGGCCCTGTTTCGGATCTGAACATTGCGACTACGCGCGCGGGTCGTCGATTCCTCGGTCCACGCGACTACGCGCGCGTGGACCGCCGCCGGGCGACCACCGTCCACAGCCCGAGGCCGAGCATCAGCAGGCTCCCCGCCCCGATACCGCTCACCGCGACCACCCGCATCACGGCGTCATCACCCCCGCCGCTGCCCGCGGCGCGCTCATCGGCTCCGGTACCGCCCGCCACCCCACCGGACGTCCATCCGCCGGCCGCCTCCCGCTCCTCCTCCGTGACCGCGAAGGTGTCCCGGGGCACGGACTGCCCCAGATACGCGGGCGCGTCCTGCGCCGTACCGGTCACCTGCACCCGCAGCGTCAGCCCGTACGGTCCCGCGCCGAATCGTTCCGTCATCTGCTCGGCGAGATGGACGACGAGGTAGTACGAGCCGGCGAACCGCATCCCCTGCATCCGGTCGCCGACGCCGAAGCGGTTGGCGTACTCGACGGGTGGCAGCGGATCGAGGGCGGCGGAGGTCTGGCTGCCGTTGTAGCCGAGGCCCTCGTCGTCGACGTACCCGCGCGCGGGGTTGTAGAGCGACATGACGAGCGCGTTGCCGAGGAACCTGCTTCCGCCGCTGGAACTGCCCAGTTCGGCGACGGCGTGCAGCTGCTGGCCCCAGTCGACCGGCACCCGGTAGAACAGCGTCCGGCCGGGCGTGATGTCGTCCTGCCAGACGCCCTGCCCCACCGCGGTGGCCGTGGCGAAGCCGGCGCCACCCGCGCGCGGGACGGCGTCTCCGGTAAGAGGAGCGGGCGAGGCGGAGTCCCAGGACCCGGGGGACTCGGGCGCGACCGTCGCCGTTTCGTTGACGAGGCCCGGTTCCGACACGTAGGTCAGCTCCAGGTCCCAGTCGTCCGAGGACGAGCCCGCGGAGTCGATGCGGTCGACGACCACGTAGTACGTACCGGCGTCCTGGCAGGCCGTCGTCTCGCCGTCGGTCGTGCGCGAGGCCCAGGCGGCGACCGGATGCGGGCTGCGGGAGGCCCCGAAGCGGGTGCTGTCGTACGAGCAGGAACGGGCGTCGGCGTCCTGCACGGACACCTTGACGCCGTCGGAGGAGGACACCGTCGTGCCCTGCCGGGGGACGGCGGTGGCGGAGACGTACGCGTTCGACGTGGCGTCGAGCGCGAGGCGGTAGTAGAGCCTGCCGTTGACGGGGAGGGTGCTCCGGTAGGTCCCGCCGGGCTCCAGCCGCACGGCGTCCGTGGTGCTCGCGGCTCCCTCGACGACCTGGGCGTCCTCGGCGAAGTCGTAGGTGTACGCGTCCTGCGCGGCGACCGCCTCCGGGCCGGTCCCGGGGCCCGCACCGACTCCCACCAGCGCACACAGCACCGCCGCCACGACCGCGCCCCGCACCGTGCGCCGCCCCATCACGCGCCACCCCTCGTCCCGCTCGCCGCCCGAACCGCCCACCGGCCCAGCTCCGTCCGGGCACCGTTTCTGCCCGGACCGTCGCTCATCCTGCCCCGCCGTCCACCCCGACACCGCACGATTCGCACGACCGCCCGAAACGACTGCCCTTTATGCGTCGTGATTTGCCCCAGCAACACAAAACCCCGACCGCGTCGGCGGCCGGGGTCTGCTCACAGACTGCTGTCGATACTCAGGAACCCGTGGGCACGGAGTCGGTCGCCTCCGTCCACAGATCCTGCTCGGCGCGATCCGCCTGGATCTGGCGGTACACGAGGAGCCCGCCGATGGCGGCCAGTGCGACCAGGAGAAGCTTCTTCACCGTGCGACCTCGTCTTTCCTTGACGTAGGGGACCTTCTGGCGCCCGACTATACCCTCCGACCGAGACCGATCAGTGACCTGCGCCGGCCGCCAACTCCCGCCCGGCACACCGCAGTAGAAGTGGACGACACCGCTCCGATCGGAGGGTGATCACATCTCCACGTACGGTGATTTTTCGCCATACTCCACCCCTCCCCCTCCCTATCCTCCACTTTTCGATTCCGTTGCACCCATCCGAGTGGTGTTCATCAGAAGATCGACGCGCCACGGCCGTAGGTCCGTCACTTCCCGCCCGCCATACACATCATGAGGAAAGTACGCAAATCGCCCAACCCGAAAGTGAGGGGCCATGGCCCAGAACAAGGTCATGAAGCTGTGGACCGCCGTCGTCACCGCCTTCCTGGCGCTGTGCACGACGCTCGGACTGATCACGACGACCGCCACCACCGCGGTAGCCGACAGCCGCCCGGCGCGCAACTGCACCGCACCCGCGGCGCTCCCCGCGACAGCCGACTGGGCCTGGTCCTACGCCCGCTCCCTGCCCCCCACGATGAAACAGCGCATCGGAGCCGAGGCCCACGGCTCCTCCCCGAGCTGCCGCCACCGCTCACCCGCCGACACGGACGCGGACACGGAAGCCGGCCCGGAGACCGACACGGACGCGGAGACGGCGGCCCAGCCCCTCTCCTGACCCGCCTGGCACGATCCCCCACTTGCCCCTCCCCATGTAGCGGCGAACTTGCGTACAAAGCCACACGGAGAAGCACCAGAACAAACGAGAGACCCCAACCATCACTGGCTGGGGGTCTTTTCGCTGTGCCACGCGCCGATGTCAGGAATCCCCAGGGACCTCGCGCCAGGTACGCCTGGGCGGCAATGAACACCAGCCGCCCCCACCGGCCCCGCCCAAGCAACGGCTGCACCTGGCAGCCGGTTGATGTCAGCCGTAGATGCCAAAGACCCCCAAGCGTGATCGCCTGGGGGTCTTCGTGCTGGTGGGGCTAACAGGATTTGAACCTGTGGCCTCATCCTTATCAGGGATGCGCTCTAACCAACTGAGCTATAGCCCCGCCGCGCTCTGCGGTGTATGTCCCGCGCGCTGACCTCTGAAGATTAGCGCACGACGTGGCCAGTCCCAAAATCGATAGCCGGGCGACGTTTGAGGCCTCTCCTCACCGGCGCGAGACCCGCACGTCACCCGGACTTCACACGCTCACTCGTCCTCGGCGAGCGTCAGCTCGATGCCGCCGACGAAGCCCGCGGAGAGGTTGTAGATGAACGCGCCGAGGGTCGCCAGCGCCGTCGCGAGGACGACGTCGATGACCGCGATGACCGACGTGAACAGCACGACGTTCTGCAGCGACAGGAAGGACTGGAGGTCGAAGCCGTTCGACTCGTTCGAGCCCGTGGCCTCCGAGATCGTGCCGCCGACCGTCGAGAAGACGCCCATCGCGTCCATGACCATCCACAGGACCACCGCCGCCACGATCGTGCAGATGCCCAGCGCGATCGACAACAGGAAGCTGACCTTCATCACCGACCACGGGTCGGCCTTGGACACACGCAGCCGCGCCTTGCGCGTACGGGGCAGGGTGCGCGCGCCCGTGCGCGGACGCCGTACGGCTCCTGACTGATTCGCCCCCGGAGGCTGGACCTGGACCGGGGGGACCGCCGGAGCGGCCGGCGGGTAGGCCTGCGGCGGGTGGTAGGGCCCCGCGGGCTGCTGCGGCTGGCGCTCACCGGGCAACGGCGAAGCCTGCTGCGGCGGCGCCGTGGCGCGCTGCGCGGCCGGCTCCGCCACCGGCAGGGCACCGGGGGCGCCCTGGGCCGCCGGGCCCGCGCCGGCCCCGTACTGCTGGGTCTGCGGACCTCTGGCGTCCGTCACAGTTCCCCCCTGGGATCCCTTGGATCCATGTGTGTCGGGCGAGCGTGAACCGGTCTTGTGCGGCTTGATGGCCTGCAGGTTGGTCGTGTGCGGATCTGTCGCACTCTGTGCGTCCCTCGCACCCTGCGCATCGGTCGCACGTGCGGCGGAGCCACGACCGCCGCCGTCTTTGTCCGTACCGGTCGAGGGACCGGACGAACTGCCGGACGAACCGGCGCCCGTGGCTCCGCTCACGATGACTCACTCCTCGCGCTACTCCGACGAGGACTGATCGCCCTCGTCCGTGCCGGTGGTCGCGGCACCCTCGGCCGACTCGTCGACGGCGTCCTCGCCGTCGACCTCCTCGGCCTCACGTCCCGCCTCGGCGTTTCGTGCGATGCCGACTACGGCATCGCGCTTGCCCAGGTTGATCAGTTGGACGCCCATGGTGTCACGGCCCGTCTCCCTGACCTCATTGACTCGCGTACGAATCACACCGCCGGAGAGCGTGATGGCGAGGATCTCGTCGGTCTCCTCGACCACCAGCGCACCGACAAGAGAACCGCGGTCCTCGACGATCTTGGCGGCCTTGATACCGAGGCCGCCGCGACCCTGGACGCGGTACTCGTCGACGTTGGTCCGCTTCGCGTACCCGCCGTCTGTGGCAGTGAACACGAACGTACCGGGTCGAACAACATTCATCGAGAGCAGCTGGTCTCCCTCACGGAAGCTCATGCCCTTGACACCCGAGGTGGCACGGCCCATCGGACGCAGTGCGTCGTCCGTCGCCGTGAACCTGATCGACTGTGCCTTCCTGCTGATCAGCAGCAGATCATCCTCGGACGAAACGAGTTCGGCTCCGATCAGTTCGTCGTCGGAACCGTCCTCCGTCTCACGGAGGTTGATCGCGATGACACCACCGGAACGCGGCGAATCGTAATCCTTCAGAGGCGTCTTCTTGACCAGACCACCCTTGGTGGCCAGGACCAGATAGGGCGCCGCCTCGTAGTCGCGGATCGCCAGGATCTCCGCGATCGCCTCGTCCGGCTGGAAGGCCAGCAGGTTGGCGACGTGCTGTCCACGCGCGTCACGTCCGGCGTCCGGCAGCTCGTACGCCTTCGCGCGGTAGACGCGGCCCTTGTTGGTGAAGAACAGCAGCCAATGGTGGGTCGTCGACACGAAGAAGTGGTCGACGATGTCGTCTTCCTTGAGCTTCGTGCCGCGTACGCCCTTGCCGCCGCGCTTCTGCGAGCGGTAGTCCTCGGTCTTGGTGCGCTTGACGTAGCCACCGCGCGAGATCGTGACGACGATGTCCTCTTCGGCGATCAGGTCCTCGATGGACATGTCACCGTCGAAGGGCACCAGCTTGGAGCGCCGGTCGTCGCCGAACTTCTCGACGATCGCGGCGAGTTCCTCGCTGATGATGCCGCGCTGACGCACCGGCGAGGCCAGGATCGCGTTGTACTCACGGATCTTCGCCTGGAGTTCGTCGTGCTCGGCGACGATCTTCTGGCGCTCCAGAGCCGCCAGTCGGCGCAGCTGCATCTCCAGGATCGCGTTGGCCTGGATCTCGTCGATCTCCAGAAGGCCCATCAGGCCCTCACGCGCGATCTCCACGGTGTCACTGCGCCGGATCAGCGCGATGACCTCGTCGATGGCGTCCAGGGCCTTCAGAAGGCCACGCAGGATGTGCGCGCGCTCCTCGGCCTTGCGCAGCCTGAACCGCGTACGCCGGACGATGACCTCGATCTGGTGCGTCACCCAGTGCCGGATGAACGCGTCCAGGGACAGGGTCCGCGGTACGCCGTCCACCAGCGCCAGCATGTTCGCGCCGAAGTTGGTCTGCAGGTCGGTGTGCTTGTACAGGTTGTTCAGGACGACCTTGGCGACCGCGTCCCGCTTCAGGACGATGACCAGGCGCTGTCCCGTACGGGACGACGTCTCGTCGCGGACGTCCGCGATGCCGCCGATCTTGCCGTCCTTCACCAGGTCGGCGATCTTCTGCGCGAGGTTGTCCGGGTTGACCTGGTACGGGAGTTCGGTGACCACCAGGCACTGGCGGTTCTGGATCTCCTCGACGTCGACGACCGCGCGCATCGTGATCGAGCCACGGCCCGTGCGGTACGCCTCCTCGATGCCCTTTCGGCCCACCACGAGGGCACCGCTGGGGAAATCGGGGCCCTTGATGCGCTCGATCAGGGCATCGAGCAGCTCCTCGTGGGAGGCCTCGGGGTTCTCCAGGTACCACTGGGCGCCGGCCGCGACCTCACGGAGGTTGTGCGGCGGGATGTTGGTCGCCATACCGACCGCGATGCCCGCCGAGCCGTTGATCAGCAGGTTCGGGAAGCGGGCCGGCAGAACCGTCGGCTCCTGGTTGCGGCCGTCGTAGTTGTCCGTGAAGTCGACGGTGTCCTCGTCGATGTCACGGACCATCTCCATGGACAGCGGCTTCAGCTTGCACTCGGTGTACCGCATGGCGGCGGCCGGGTCGTTGCCGGGAGAGCCGAAGTTGCCGTTGGAGTCCACCAGCGGCATCCGCATCGACCACGGCTGCGCGAGACGGACCAGCGCGTCGTAGATCGAGGAGTCGCCGTGCGGGTGGTAGGTACCCATGACGTCACCGACGACACGGGCGCACTTGTAGAAGCCCTTCTCGGGCCGGTAGCCGCCGTCGTACATCGCGTACAGCACACGCCGGTGGACGGGCTTGAGGCCGTCCCGTACGTCGGGCAGCGCACGCGACACGATGACGGACATCGCGTAGTCGAGATACGAGCGCTGCATCTCGGTCTCGAGCCCGACGGGCTCGACGCGCAGGGCGATCTCGCCCTCTTCGGGAACGTTCGGACCGTTGGGGGGAAGAGGAGTCTCGTCGGTCATTGCTGGTGAAGATCCTTTCTGGTGCGGTCAGCTGAGACCGACTCAGATGTCGAGGAAGCGGACGTCCTTGGCGTTGCGCTGGATGAACGCGCGGCGTGCCTCGACGTCCTCGCCCATCAGGACCGAGAACAGGTCGTCGGCCTGCGCGGCGTCGTCGAGCGTGACCTGGCCGAGGACCCGGTGCTCCTGGTCCATCGTCGTGATGCGCAGCTCCTCGGCGTTCATCTCGCCGAGACCCTTGAAGCGCTGGATCGAGTCCTCACGGACCCGCTTGCCGCTCTGCCGGCCCAGCTCGATCAGGGCGTCGCGCTCACGGTCCGAGTACGCGTACTCGAAGTCGTCCCGGCCCCACTTGATCTTGTACAGCGGAGGACGCGACAGGAACACGTGTCCGGCCTCGACCAGCGGCCGCATGAAGCGGAACAGGAAGGTCAGCAGCAGGGTGTTGATGTGCTGGCCGTCGACGTCGGCGTCCGCCATCAGGATGATCTTGTGATAGCGCAGCCGCGCGATGTCGAAGTCCTCGTGGACACCCGTACCGAACGCCGAGATCAGCGCCTGGATCTCCTGGTTCTGCAGGATCTTGTCGATCCGCGCCTTCTCCACGTTCAGGATCTTGCCGCGGATCGGGAGGATCGCCTGGTACTCGGGGTTCCGGCCGGACTTGGCCGAGCCGCCGGCGGAGTCACCCTCGACGATGAAGATCTCGCACTTGACGGGGTCGTTCGACTGGCAGTCGGACAGCTTGCCCGGCAGCGAAGCCGTCTCCAGCAGACCCTTGCGACGCGTCAGGTCACGGGCCTTGCGGGCCGCCACGCGCGCGGTGGCCGCCTGGATGCCCTTGCGGATGATGTCCGAGGCCTCGACCGGGTTGCGGTCCAGCCAGTCGTTGAGGTGCTCGTAGACCGCCTTCTGGACGAAGGTCTTCGCCTCCGTGTTGCCCAGCTTGGTCTTGGTCTGACCCTCGAACTGCGGCTCGGCCAGCTTGACCGAGATGATCGCCGTCAGACCCTCGCGGATGTCGTCACCCGTGAGGTTGTCGTCCTTCTCCCGGAGCAGCTTCTTGTCGCGCGCGTACTTGTTGATCAGCGAGGTCAGCGCCGCCCGGAAACCCTCCTCGTGCGTACCGCCCTCATGCGTGTGGATGATGTTGGCGAAGGAGTACACACCCTCGCTGTAACCACTGTTCCACTGCATCGCGACCTCGAGGGACAGGCTCTTGTCCTTGTCCTCCGCCTCCAGGTCGATGACGGTCGGGTGCACCACGTCGCCCTTGCGGGAGTTGAGGTACGTCACATAGTCGACGATGCCGCCCTCGTAGTGGTACGAGACGGTCCTGACCTCGTCCAACTCGTCGGCGCCCGCCTCGTCCGCACCGATCGTGGCCTTCGCCACCTCGCGCTCGTCAGTGAGTTTGATCGTCAAACCCTTGTTGAGGAACGCCATCTCCTGGAAGCGCCGCGAGAGCGTCTCGAAGGAGTACTCGGTGGTCTCGAAGATGTCGCCGTCGGCCCAGAAGGTGACCGACGTGCCGTGCTCGTCCGTCGCCTCGTGCTGGGCCAGCGGAGCCGTCGGGACGCCCAGCTTGTAGTCCTGCGTCCAGCGGTAGCCGTCGGTCTTGACCTCGACGGCGACCCTGCTGGACAGGGCGTTCACGACGGACACACCGACGCCGTGCAGACCGCCGGAGACCGCGTAGCCGCCGCCGCCGAACTTGCCGCCCGCGTGCAGCACGGTGAGCACGACCTCGACGGCCGGTTTGCCCTCGGACGGGACGATGCCCACCGGGATGCCACGGCCGTTGTCGATGACGCGCACTCCGCCGTCGGCGAGGATCGTCACGTCGATGGTGTCCGCGTGACCTGCCAGCGCCTCGTCGACGGAGTTGTCGACGACCTCCTGCACCAGGTGGTGCAGACCGCGCTCACCGGTCGAACCGATGTACATGCCGGGTCGCTTGCGGACCGCGTCCAGACCCTCGAGGACGGTGATGGCGTTGGCGTCGTACGCCGTGGGCGAGGCCTCGGCGGTTACGGCCGTCGGGGCCTCGGTGGACGGGATGTTCTCGTTGGGGTTGCCGGAATCGGCCACGAAGCGCCCTTTCTGGCACAGCACAAGCCAAGTTCCCGGCGGGGTGGCCGGAGCGGCTGCGGCATGTTGCGTTGGTAAGCCTTGGTCAGCGGTGGGACACCATTTCCCGGTGATCCCCTCCAATGGGGCGGGATTAGCTTCCAGTCTACCGGTAGCGCCGACAGTGATGGGGGTTTGCCGGTACCTGAGTCCGCATGTGCCGCCCTCAACCGGTCTCTCCCGAGTCCCCATATGCGGAGCGGGGCTCCAAGAGGCTTGGAGAGGCACTCAGCGCTTCCGGGTGTCAACCCTTGGCTACCGGGGAGTCAGGTAGCGATTCGCAAAAGCGCGCACCACCGTCCGCACGCCCCCGACCCGCCCGACATGTGACACACCTCACCCACAGAGAGTGGCGGGGATCACCCGTAGGTGTCACCCGGACCCGTGCTCCCGGGCGCCCGCAACGGGCCGAAACGACGGGCCGGACCATTGGGTCCGAGCACCTTGAGGAACCGCACTCTGCCGTGCCCGAGGTCCTCGTTCAGGCGTGCGACCAGCTGCGGAGCGAGCAGCCGCAGATTCGTCGCCCACGCCGTCGAGTCGCAGCGCACGACCAGCACCCGCTCGTCCTCGTCGTACGACTCCGGTTCGCAGTGCTTGGCCAGGTCCGCACCGACGATCTCCGGCCAGCGCCCCATCACCCCGCCCACCGCAGCCGGCGCCTCCCACCCGCGCTCCGTGACGAGGCGGTTGATCGCCGCACCGAGCGCCATGGGGTCACGCCTGTCCCGCCCCGAGCCGGAGCGCAGGCCGCCCCCGCGCCGCGACTGCCTCTTCTGCTGCGCCGCGTCCCCACGCGCGCGTGCCGCCTCTTTCGCCGCCCGCAGCGCCACCCGCGCCAGATCCACCCCGGAGGGCTCGGGGGACGGCTTGGGGGCTTCCTCGGGGCTTCCCCCGGACAGCGGCTCCTGGGCGCTCATGCGCGCTCCACCGCCCCGTCCGCCACCGAGTACCGCGTCCCCGCCAGCACATGCGGTACGTCGTCGTCGACCGCGGCCGTCACCAGGACCTGCTCGCCGGGCGCCACCAGCTCCGCCAGCCGCTCCCGGCGCCGGGTGTCCAGCTCCGCGAACACGTCGTCGAGAACGAGCACCGGCTCGTTCCCCTCGGCCCGCAGCAGGTCGTACGAGGCCAGCCGCAGCGCCAGCGCGTACGACCACGACTCACCGTGGGACGCGTACCCCTTGGCGGGCAGCGAGCCGAGCTTGAGATGCACATCGTCCCGATGCGGACCCACCAGGGTCACGCCCCGCTCGATCTCCTGCTTGCGGACCTCCGCCAGCGCCCCCATCAGCTGCTCGTACAGCTCCTCGCGCGCGTGGGCCTCACCCGGCGCCGACGGCTTGTACTCCAGGGCGATCGGACCGCCGCCGGGCGCCAGCTGCTCGTACGCCTTGTCGGCCAGCGGCTGGAGCGCGGCGATCAGGTCGAGCCGCTGGGCCAGCAACTCGGCCCCCACGCGCGCGAGATGCTGGTCCCACACGTCGAGCGTCGACAGGTCCATCGTGCGACCGCCGTGCCGCCGGGCCAGCGCCGCCGACTTGAGGAGCGTGTTGCGCTGCTTGAGGACCCGGTCGTAGTCGGAGCGCACGCCCGCCATGCGCGGGGAGCGCGCGGTGATCAGCTCGTCGAGGAACCGCCGCCGCTCACCCGGATCGCCCTTCACCAGGGCCAGATCCTCCGGCGCGAACAGCACAGTCCGTACGATCCCCAGGACGTCACGCGGTCTGACCTGCGACGACCTGTTGACGCGGGCGCGGTTCGCGCGGCCGGGGTTCAGCTCCAGCTCGATCAGCTGCTGCCGTTCGCCCTGTTTGACCTGCGCCCTGATGACCGCCCGGTCGGCGCCCATGCGGACCAGGGGCGCGTCCGAGGAGACCCGGTGGCTGCCCAGAGTGGCGAGATAGCCGACCGCCTCGACGAGGTTGGTCTTGCCCTGCCCATTGGGGCCGACGAACGCGGTGACGCCCGGTTCGAGCGGGACCTCGACCCGGGCGTACGAGCGGAAGTCGGCCAGCGAAAGATGCGTGACGTGCATGGTCGTTCGCCGACCTCCCCCGAACTTGTGGACCGCTGAACGGCCCTGTGGATTACTTCGCCTCGACGGCGTGGCCGCCGAACTGGTTGCGCAGCGCCGCGATCATCTTCATCTGCGGGGAGTCGTCCTGCCGGGACGCGAACCGCGCGAACAGCGACGCGGTGATCGCGGGCAGCGGAACGGCGTGGTCGATCGCGGCCTCCACGGTCCAGCGGCCCTCCCCGGAGTCCGCGGCGAACCCGCGCAGCCTGTCCAGGTGCTCGTCCTCGTCGAGGGCGTTGACCGCCAGGTCGAGCAGCCACGAACGGATCACGGTGCCCTCCTGCCAGGACCGGAAGACCTCGCGCACGTCCGTGACGGAGTCGACCTTCTCCAGCAGCTCCCAGCCCTCGGCGTAGGCCTGCATCATGGCGTACTCGATGCCGTTGTGGACCATCTTCGAGAAGTGCCCGGCGCCCACCTTGCCCGCGTGGACCGCCCCGAAGTCGCCCTTGGGCTTGAGGGCGTCGAAGACCGGCTCGACCTTGGCGATGTGCTCGGCGTCGCCGCCGTACATCAGCGCATAGCCGTTCTCCAGGCCCCAGACGCCTCCGGAGACACCGCAGTCGACGAAGCCGATGCCCTTGGCCGCGAGTTCCTCCGCGTGCCTCTCGTCGTCCGTCCAGCGGGAGTTGCCGCCGTCCACGACGACGTCACCGGGATCGAGGAGCTCGGCCAGCTCGTCGACGGTGGACTGGGTCGGGGCGCCGGCCGGGACCATCACCCACACCACACGCGGGGCGGTGAGCCCGTCCACAAGCTCCCCCAGGCTGTGGACATCGGCGACGTCCGGGTTGCGGTCGTATCCGACGACGGTGTGGCCTGCGCGGCGGATCCGCTCGCGCATGTTGCCGCCCATCTTGCCGAGGCCGACGAGACCGAGCTGCATCAGTTGTTCCTTAGGTTGCGACGTGGCATGAGGGCACTCCTGTTGCTCGTACCCACGTCCGAGCCTAAACCCGGACGCTCACGCACATCTGTGGGCATACGCGCTCAGACGTATGCCCACACCTGCGGCCTGCCTGTGGAGGGCGATCAGCCGCCCAAAAGACCTCAGCCGCTGAGGCGGACCGGCATGATCAGGTACTTGTACGCCTCGTCCGCCTCGGCGTCCACGGCCGGCTTGCCGCTGAGCAGCGCGGGCTTCGTGGACGTCGTGAAGGAGAGCTGGGCGACCGGGGAGTCGATGGCGCTCAGGCCGTCCAGCAGGAACGTCGGGTTGAAGGCGATCGAGACGTCGTCGCCCTCCAGCTGGGCGTCGACCCTTTCCACAGCCTGTGCGTCGTCGCTGGAACCCGCCTCCAGGATGAGCACTCCCTGCTCGAAGCTGAGCCGCACCGGGGTGTTCCGCTCGGCCACCAGGGCCACACGCTTGACGGCCTCCACGAAGGGGGCGGTCTCGATCACGGCGATGGAGTTGAACTCCGTCGGGAACAGCGAGCGGTACTTCGGGAGGTCGCCCTCCAGGAGCCGGGTCGTCGTACGGCGGCCCGCGCCCTCGAAACCGATGAGGCCCTCGCCCGCACCCGAGCCGGACAGCGCCAGGATCACGCTGTCGCCGCTCGTGAGGGCCTTGGCGGTGTCCAGGAGCGTCTTGGCGGGCACCAGGGCCACCGCGGACGCCTCCGGGTCCTCCGGCTTCCACAGGAACTCACGGACCGCGAAGCGGTAGCGGTCGGTGGACGCCAGCGTCACCCTGTCGCCCTCGATCTCGATGCGCACACCGGTGAGGACGGGCAGCGTGTCGTCACGGCCGGCCGCGATGGCCACCTGGGCGGCGGCGGACGCGAAGACCTCACCGGGCACCGTGCCGGTCGCGGTGGGCATCTGCGGCAGCGCCGGGTACTCCTCCACAGGCAGTGTGTGCAGGGTGAAGCGGGAGGAGCCGCACACCACCGTCGCCCGTACGCCGTCCATGGAGATCTCCACCGGGCGGTTGGGCAGGGCACGGCAGATGTCGGCGAGCAGGCGGCCGGACACCAGGACCGTGCCCTCCTCCTCGACCTCGGCCTCGACCGAGACCCGCGCGGAGACCTCGTAGTCGAAGCTCGACAGGCTCAGCTGGCCTTCCTCGGCCTTCAGCAGCAGCCCGGCGAGGACAGGGGCCGGCGGACGGGCCGGGAGGCTGCGCGCCGCCCAGGCAACTGCCTCCGCGAGTACGTCGCGTTCCACCCGGATCTTCACTGTTGCCGCCTCCTGCTGTTGCCGGCGCTTCTCGGCCTGCCTGGCTTCGTCGTCTGTCTCGGTGTCGTCGGTCCCCGTGCTGGGAAGGACACCGGGGAACAGTCTGACGCACGGCACTGACAGTAGGTGCCCGTCGGGGTCAAGTCGTGACGAGGGGCAGCCGGGCTCCCGACAGCGAGTTGTGCACAGGACCCCCTTCGAAACGGATTCCGAGCTCTCTCTAGTTGTCAGTAGTAGTAGGGGCTGTGGATACCGTGGATAACCCCGTTTTCGCAGCTCAGGCGGGAGATTTTGTCCACTGACCCTGTGGGTGGAGGCGGTGGATAACCAAGCCTCTCTGTGGAGAACAGAAAGTTCTGCACACCCCATGCACAGCCGGGGGTCACTTCTCCCCAGCGCCGTCCCCAGCTTTACCCACCTTTCCCACAGCCCAACCCGGCACCTTCGTGTGACGCCTTTCACTCGACACGGTGAGGAGGCGCGTCGTGTTGCCGAACAGTGGACAGGGGTGTGGAGAAGCCGGTGATCGCTGGGGACAACCGGCCACAGCCTGTGGGCCGCCGGTGGACAACTCCGTGCACAGCCTGTGGATCATTTCTTCGTCCACAGCCTGTGGAGATCTTTTGTCCACCAATCCACAACCACCTGACCTGGTCTGATGGTCTATCACCAGCCTGGCCTGTGGACACAGTCTGGACAACTTCCCGGTCCCCAGGGTGTGGACGCGAGAAAGTCACCAAATCTGTGGAGGGTGGCCGTAACCCGGCCCGCATTCGAACAGCGGGTTGCGGTGCGGCAACGGCCGACAGACCCCGAAAACGGCGAAGGCGCCCTCGGGAACTCGTCCCGGGGCGCCCTCAGCGGAGTGACTGCGCTGCTGTCAGCCGTTCTTGATGCGGTTGGTCAGCTCGGTGACCTGGTTGTAGATGGAGCGGCGCTCGGCCATCAGCGCGCGGATCTTGCGGTCGGCGTGCATGACGGTCGTGTGGTCGCGGCCGCCGAACTGCGCGCCGATCTTCGGCAGGGAGAGGTCCGTGAGTTCGCGGCACAGGTACATGGCGATCTGGCGGGCTGTGACCAGCTGGCGGCCTCGTGAGCTGCCGCAGAGGTCCTCGACCGTGAGGCCGAAGTAGTCGGCGGTCGCCGCCATGATGGCCGGCGCGGTGATCTCGGGGGTCGAGTCCTCGCCGCCGGGGATCAGGTCCTTGAGGACGATCTCCGTGAGGCCGAGGTCCACCGGCTGCCGGTTGAGCGACGCGAACGCCGTCACCCGGATCAGCGCCCCCTCCAGCTCGCGGATGTTGCGCGAGATGCGGGAGGCGATGAACTCCAGTACCTCCGGCGGGGCGTTGAGCTGCTCCTGGACCGCCTTCTTACGGAGGATCGCGATACGCGTCTCCAGCTCGGGCGGCTGGACGTCGGTGGTCAGGCCCCACTCGAAACGGTTCCTCAGCCGGTCCTCCAGCGTCACCAGCTGCCTGGGCGGCCGGTCGGAGGAGAGCACGATCTGCTTGTTGGCGTTGTGGAGCGTATTGAAGGTGTGGAAGAACTCCTCCTGCGTCGACTCCTTGTCCGCGAGGAACTGGATGTCGTCGACGAGCAGGATGTCCATCTCGCGGTAGCGCTTGCGGAAGCTGTCGCCCTTGCCGTCGCGGATGGAGTTGATGAACTCGTTGGTGAACTCCTCCGAGCTGACGTACCGCACGCGCGTGCCGGGGTAGAGGCTCCGCGCGTAGTGCCCGATCGCGTGCAGCAGGTGGGTCTTGCCGAGTCCCGACTCCCCATAGATGAAGAGGGGGTTGTACGCCTTCGCGGGCGCCTCGGCGACGGCGACCGCGGCCGCGTGGGCGAAACGGTTCGACGCCCCGATGACGAAGGTGTCGAACAGGTATTTGGGGTTGAGGCGTGCGGTGGGCTCGCCGGGGCCCGGTGCCGGGCTCTGCCGCGAAGCGGACGGGCCGGGGGCGCCTCCGCCGGGGCGCATGGAGCCGCCGGGCCCTCCGGGTCCGCCCCGGTGCGGGTGGCCGCCGCCCGACGGGGACTCGGGGAGGTCGCGGCGGTTGTCCCGCTGCTCGTACTCCGACCGCTGCTGTTCGTAGTCGTTGCGCTGCTGGCCGTACTCGGACTGCTGCTGCTCGTATTCGGACCGCTGTTGTTCGTACGGGGAGCGGTCGCGCGGCGGCTGGGGGCGGTAGTCCGAGGACGGGGAGGCGTACGGGTCGCGCTCCGGGAAGCCGAGCCGGGGCTGCTGCCAGCCGTAGTCGTCCTGGCTGGTCCGGGGCCAGGCGCCGGGTTCGGGGCGCTGGTACTCGGAGGGGTAGGCGGGGCGGGCGGTGGGGAGCTGGTCGCCGTGGGAGGGCTGCTGGCCGTCGCGCGTCTGGGAGTGGTCCTCGGCACGGTGGCGGCCGTACCCCTGGTACGGGTCGCGGGACGGCGGCAGCTCGGGCTCGTCGTAGCGCGACTGCTGCGCGGCGGGGGGCGCGGGCGGGGAGGGTTCGCCGACGGAGTCGTCCACGGTGATCGCGATGCGGATCGGCCGGCCGCACTCGCGGCTGAGGGTCTCGCTGACGATCGGTGCGAGGCGGCCTTCGAGCACGCCTTTCGCAAATTCGTTCGGTACGGCGAGCAGTGCGGTGTCCGCGACCAGGGCCAGCGGCTGGCAGCGCCTGATCCAGCGCTCGTCCTTCACCTCGACGCCCTGTCCACGGCCCTCGCCGAGGAGATGTTCGAGCACTCGTGGCCACACTGCGGCAAGATCGGCAGGTACGTCAGCCACAGGGCACGCTCTCTCACGGGGTCCCACGAACGTGTGGTTCTGGGACGTATCGGGATGTACATCGGGTGGGACGGGCGAATGGGAGTCCGGCCAAGGTAGTCAGGGCGACGGGTGCGGTTCAAGTTGTTGTCCCCAGCCTGTGGATAGTGTCTCGCCCCGGGTGCTGGTTTGACCGGATGGCGTAGCCCCGCGTACCGTAACCAGGTCGAGTTGTCGATGGCTGCTGCCGCCTGCCTCCGATGGGCATAGATCACCAACAAGGGCTCCCACCAGGGCACCTTCCAGTGATCGGGAGCGGTGCACTCGGGCGTAAGCGAGCTACTCGTGGGCGCACGGTGACAGCCAAGACGGCACCCCGGTACCTACCGATTCTTTCTGGAGCCCCCGAGTGAGCAAGCGCACCTTCCAGCCGAACAACCGTCGCCGCGCGAAGACCCATGGCTTCCGCCTGCGGATGCGTACCCGTGCCGGTCGCGCGATTCTCGCGAACCGCCGTGGCAAGGGTCGCGCGAGCCTGTCCGCCTGATCCTGATCAGGTCATGACGTCGTGCTGCCTACCGAGCATCGGCTGAGGCGGCGCGAGGACTTCGCGACCGCGGTACGACGGGGTCGCCGGGCCGGCCGCCCGCTCCTCGTCGTCCATCTTCGTAGCGGTATCACAGACCCGCACGCGCCTGGGGAGAGCGCTCCCCCGACGCGTGCGGGTTTCGTCGTCAGCAAGGCAGTGGGCGGCGCGGTCGTCCGCAACAAGGTGAAGCGCAGGCTTCGCCACCTGATGCGGGACAGAGTCGCCGAGCTGCCCCCCGGTAGCCTGGTAGTCGTACGAGCGTTGCCCGGTGCGGGCGATGCCGACCATGCACAGCTGGCCCGAGACCTGGACGCCGCTCTGCAGCGGCTGCTGGGAGGGGGCGCGCGATGAAGTACCCGCTACTGGCTCTGATCAAGTTGTACCAGTGGACGATCAGTCCGCTGCTCGGGCCGGTCTGCAAGTACTACCCGTCGTGCTCCCACTACGGCCACACGGCCATCGACCGGCACGGCGCGGTCAAGGGAACGGCACTCACGGCTTGGCGCATCCTGCGGTGCAACCCGTGGTCGCTCGGCGGTGTGGACCATGTCCCGCCGCGCAAGCGTCCGCGGTGGCACGAAATGCTGCGCAACGCCTGGCATGCACGCAAGGGCGGGACCTCCGCCGCCGGCGCGGCCATCGAGGGGCAGAATCCTTCGAGTCCGGCCGCCGAGACCCCGTCCCATGTCCAAGGAGCATGATTAGTGGACACGATTGCCAGTATTTTCAGCTTCATCACGACACCCGTTTCCTGGGTCATCGTCCAGTTCCACAGCGTGTACGGCGCGATCTTCGGCGACGACACCGGGTGGGCCTGGGGCTTGTCCATCGTGTCCCTGGTGATCCTGATCCGCATCTGCCTGATCCCGCTCTTCGTGAAGCAGATCAAGGCGACCCGGGCCATGCAGACGCTGCAGCCCGAGATGAAGAAGATCCAGGAGCGCTACAAGAACGACAAGCAGCGCCAGTCCGAAGAGATGATGAAGCTGTACAAGGAGACGGGCACCAACCCGCTCTCCTCGTGCCTTCCCATCCTGGCGCAGTCGCCGTTCTTCTTCGCGCTGTACCACGTGCTCAACAGCATCGCGAACAACGACACCATCGGTGTCATCAACCAGGGACTGCTGGAGAGCGCGCAGAAGGCGCACATCTTCGGTGCTCCGCTGGCCGCGAAGTTCACGGACAGCGCGTCCGACGTCGCGGCGCTCGACGCCTCGCTGACCACTGTCCGCATCGTCACCGCGGTCATGATCGTCCTGATGTCGGCGTCGCAGTTCTACACGCAGCGTCAGCTGATGACGAAGAACGTCGACACCACGGTGAAGACGCCCTTCATGCAGCAGCAGAAGATGCTGATGTACGTCTTCCCGATCATGTTCGCCGTCTTCGGTATCAACTTCCCGGTCGGTGTCCTCGTCTACTGGCTGACCACCAACGTGTGGACCATGGGCCAGCAGATGTACGTCATCCGCAACAACCCGACCCCGGGCAGCAAGGCGCAGGCCGCCTACCTGGAGCGCCTGCACAAGCACGTCACGCACCACGGCAAGACCCGTGGCCGCGGTGAGCGCGCCATCGTGAAGGCCATCGTCACCAAGGGCCGCGACCGCAACGAGTTCGAGCGCAAGTTCATCAACGGTCTGAACAAGGCGGGTCTGGCGGCCCAGGCCGACGGCACGGTGACGAAGGGCGTGAACCCGGAGGTCACCGAGACCGAGGACGGTACGCACGCCACCGGCACGCCCAAGCGCCAGCAGCCCAAGCGCCAGAGCAAGTCCCAGCGTCAGTCGGGCGGCCCCAAGCCCGCGGGCGGTGCCGATCCGGACACCCCCACGACCTCGCTGATCAAGTCCGACGAGCCCGAGGACGCCAAGCCGGCCGGAGGAGCCGCCAAGCAGGCCGGCTCCAAGCCCGCCTCCGGTACCCGCAGCAAGGCCCAGTCCGGACAGCGCAAGGGTCCGCAGCGCCCCAAGTCCCCGTCCAAGAAGTAAGAAGGAGTCCATCCCGTGACGGAAGGCACCACCACCTCCGCCGCAGCAGAGGGTGTCGACACCCTGTCCCGCCTGGAGCAGGAGGGCGAGATCGCGGCGGACTACCTTGAGGGTCTGCTGGACATCGCCGACCTCGACGGCGACATCGACATGGATGTCGAGGCCGACCGCGCCGCTGTCTCGATCATCAGCGACGCCGGCAGCCGCGACCTGCAGAAGCTGGTCGGCCGGGACGGCGAGGTGCTGGAGGCACTCCAGGAGCTCACGCGCCTGGCCGTGCACCGGGAGACCGGGGACCGCAGCCGTCTGATGCTGGACATCGCGGGCTACCGCGCCAAGAAGCGCGAGGAACTGTCGGAACTGGGCGCCAAGGCGGCGGCCGAGGTCAAGAGCTCCGGCGAGCCCGTCAAGATGAAGCCGATGACCCCGTTCGAGCGCAAAGTCGTGCACGACGCGGTGAAGGCCGCCGGCCTGCGCAGCGAGTCCGAGGGCGAGGAGCCCCAGCGCTTCGTCGTCGTCCTTCCCGCCTGATCGATACGTACGTCACTCCGGCCCCGTCTGTTGCGCAGACGGGGCCGAACTTTGTCAGCCTTGGTTCCCGGCAGCTGTTGGCCCCCTGTTCGTCCCCTTGTGGTCCTCGACAGCACCGGTCCCTGATAGTCCTGGTGATCAGCGCCCAGTGCGCTCATGCGGTACGGAAGGACGGTCCCCCGTGACGGAGGCAGCGGAGCTTCCCCCGGCGCCCGAGGAGGCGCGCGAGGTGTTCGGCGATCGCTTCGCGGACGCGGTCCGATACGCGGAGCTGCTCGCCGAGGCGGGCGTGCAGCGCGGTCTGATCGGACCGCGTGAGGTGCCCCGCCTCTGGGAGCGGCACCTTTTGAACTGTGCCGTGCTCTCGGAGGTCGTGCCCGAGAACGTGACGGTGTGCGATGTCGGCTCGGGTGCCGGTCTGCCCGGCATTCCGCTGGCACTGGTCCGGGAGGACCTGAAGATCACGCTGCTCGAACCCCTGCTGCGCCGGACCAACTTCCTCTCCGAGGTCGTCGAGCTGCTGGGCCTGGACCATGTGACGGTTGTCCGCGGGCGTGCCGAGGAGGTCATGGGGTCGCTTCAGCCGGTCCATGTGGTGACGGCGCGTGCCGTGGCTCCGCTGGACCGTCTGGCCACCTGGGGCATCCCGCTGCTGCGTCCGTACGGGGAGATGCTCGCGCTCAAGGGGGACACCGCGGAGGAGGAGCTGAAGGCTTCGGCCACCGCGCTGAGCAAGCTCGGGGCGGTCGAGACGTCCATCCTGCATGTGGGTGAGGGCGTGGTGGACCCGCTGTCCACGGTTGTACGGGTCGTGGTCGGGGAGAGCCCCGGCGGAGTGCGGTTCGCGGCGAAGCGTGCCAAGGCTGCCCGGACGGGACGGACCCGGCGCCGGCGCTGAGTCGCTGCCTGGTTATCGCTGAGTCGGGAGTTTTTCGTCACGTTTGTTGATCCGCCCTGACGACGAGCCTTACTCCACACAAGCTGCCAAACCTATACATCTCGGAGTGTCGCGCCACCGTGGCCCTCGCAGCTAGGCATCTTGTTTCACGTGAAACGTCGCTCACTGCTGCACGGCATCATCAGCCGCGGCCGGGCCGCGGCCGCTCCCCGCGACCGAAAGCCGCTCCGTTCACTCGGAGAGGTAACGGAGTTGTCCACAGAGGTGGATTTCTCCACAGAACACCAGGCCTCACTGGTTCACGACCCCGAAGACATGGCAGGCTCTGTTCATTGCGAGCCTGAAGTCGAGGAGAGTGAATCCTTGCGGTCCAACGCCAACATCGCGGGACCGATGACCGATCCGGTCCCCGGTCCCCGTACCGAGTCGATTGGGGAGGATGTTTCACGTGAAACACCGCCCCCGATGGACGACACTCCCATCGGTCGTGCTGCCCAATTGGCGGTGGAGGCTCTGGGGCGGGCCGGCGAAGGCCTGCCACGGCCGGAGCAGACCCGTGTCATGGTGGTCGCCAACCAGAAGGGCGGGGTGGGGAAGACGACGACAACCGTCAACCTCGCCGCCTCGCTGGCCCTGCACGGGGCTCGCGTTCTGGTCGTGGACCTCGACCCTCAGGGCAACGCTTCCACGGCACTGGGGATCGACCATCACGCCGATGTTCCTTCCATCTATGACGTGTTGATCGACAGCAGGCCACTCTCGGAAGTCGTTCAGCCGGTCCCCGATGTCGAGGGCCTCTTCTGTGCACCCGCCACCATCGATCTCGCCGGTGCGGAGATCGAGCTGGTGTCACTGGTGGCACGAGAGAGCCGGCTTGAGCGTGCGATCCAGGCGTATGAACAGCCTCTGGACTACATCCTCATCGACTGCCCGCCCTCGCTCGGTCTGCTGACGGTCAACGCACTGGTCGCCGGCGCCGAGGTCCTCATCCCGATCCAGTGCGAGTACTACGCGCTGGAGGGCCTGGGGCAGCTGCTGCGCAACGTCGATCTGGTACGGGCCCACCTCAACCCGGATCTGCATGTAACGACGATCCTGCTCACCATGTACGACGGCCGGACGCGTCTCGCGTCGCAGGTCGCGGACGAGGTGCGCAACCACTTCGGCGACGAGGTGCTGCGGACGAGCATTCCGCGCTCGGTCCGTATCTCCGAGGCGCCGAGCTACGGTCAGACGGTGCTCACCTACGATCCAGGATCGAGCGGTGCCCTGTCCTACCTTGAGGCAGCCCGGGAAATTGCGCTGAAGGGTGTCGGCGTCAGCTATGACGCGCCGCACGCCCACATCGGCGCACAGAGTGAACAGAGCCTCGTGGAGGGGATCCAGTGAGTGAGCGACGGAGGGGGTTGGGCCGTGGTCTCGGCGCGCTGATCCCTGCTGCACCGACCGGGGACAGGCCGACGCCACCAGCGATGGGGGGTGGTGCCGCCTCCACTTCACCGGCTGCGGTACCCGTACTCACCGCCGAGCGCGGAGTGGCCGCGGCGAAGGTGGCCACGCTGCCGCCTGTTTCACGTGAAACAGAGGACTTCTCCTCGAACGAGTTCGGGGAGGCACCGGCGCCGCCCATCGGTGCTCACTTCGCCGAACTGCCCCTCGACTACATCACGCCGAACCCGAGGCAGCCGCGTGATGTGTTCGACGAGGACGCGCTGGCGGAGCTGGTCACCTCCATCAAGGAGGTCGGTCTCCTCCAGCCCGTCGTCGTACGGCAGGTGGGTCCCGCTCGCTACGAGTTGATCATGGGCGAGCGGCGCTGGCGGGCCTGCCGTGAAGCGGGCCTTGAGGCGATCCCCGCGATCGTGCGGGCCACGGAGGACGAGAAGCTCCTCCTGGACGCGCTGCTGGAGAACCTTCATCGGGCTCAGCTGAACCCGCTGGAAGAGGCGGCCGCCTACGACCAGTTGCTCCAGGACTTCCACTGCACGCACGATCAGCTTGCGGACCGGATCGGCCGTTCGCGTCCGCAGGTCTCCAACACCCTGCGGCTGCTGAAGCTCTCGCCGGCGGTGCAGCGCCGTGTCGCCGCCGGAGTCCTCTCCGCCGGGCACGCCCGGGCGCTTCTCTCCGTCGACGACTCGGAGGAGCAGGACCGACTGGCCCACCGGATCGTGGCCGAGGGCCTCTCGGTGCGGGCTGTCGAGGAGATCGTGACCCTGATGGGCTCGCGGCCGAAGGCGGCCGCGCGTTCCAAGGGGCCGCGGGCCGGGGCGCTGGTGTCTCCCGCGCTGACCGAGCTTGCGGGCCGTCTCTCGGACCGCTTCGAGACGCGGGTGAAGGTCGACCTGGGGCAGAAGAAGGGCAAGATCACCGTCGAGTTCGCCTCGATGGAGGACCTTGAGCGCATCCTCAGCTCCCTCGCCCCGGGCGAGGGGCCGGTCCTTCAGAAGAGCCTTCTGGACGACGACTCTGAGGACTCGGAGGACTGAGGCCTCGGCCGGCCGGGTGGATTTCCGCTCATTCGGCGGTCGGAGCGGGCTGTGTTCCGGTGTGTACCGGAACACAGCCCGCTCTTTGCTTTCAGGCGGTATCGATGCAATCGCTTCATGGATACGATGCGTTCGGGTATGACGCATCCACCTGGCAGCACCTCTGAGTTGAGGAGGCGAGGGCCATGCGAACGGTGAGCCGCACCGGACTGGTGAGCGCGGGTCTGGGACTGGGCGCCGTCGGCGGGTTCGTCGGCAGTCTGCTCAGGGAACGGAGCGCTCTGACAGCCGCCCGCGACGCTGCGGGCGAGGGAAGCGAGGAACAGCCTTCATGGGGCGTCGGCTCGTACCGCTCACGCTGGACAACCTTCAGGACCTTCCCAGGCGCTGTCGCGCGTGCGTCTTCTGGGAACTGGATCCCGTCAGCGGGGAAGCCGCGGTAAAGGCAGGAACGCCCGCGCTGGAGAAGGAAGCGTGGATCTCGGCGGTCCTGCTCGACTGGGGTTCCTGCGGCCGTGTCGTCTACGTCGACGACAACCCGGTGGGGTTCGTGCTCTACGCCCCTCCGGCTTACGTTCCCCGCGCCACGGCATTCCCCACGAGCCCGGTCTCGCCGGACGCGGTGCAGCTGATGACCGCGTTCATCATGCCGGGCTACCAGGGTCAGGGACTGGGGCGCGTGATGGTGCAGACGGTCGCCAAGGATCTTCTGCGACGGGGCTTCAGGGCGATCGAGGCCTTCGGGGACGCCCGTTGGAAGGAGACGGCCTGCGTCCTGCCCGCCGACCATCTGCTCGCCGTGGGCTTCAAGACGGTGCGACCCCATCCCGCGCACCCTCGCCTTCGGCTGGAGCTGCGGACGACGCTCTCCTGGAAGGAAGACGTGGAGTTGGCGATCGACCGGCTGCTGGGAGCAGTACAGAAGGAGCCGGTGCTTCGACCGCTCTAGGCGCTGGGGAAAAGACGAGTGGGGGCGGCGGGGAGGGGCCGCCGACCCCAAATGTATAGAGGAAAAAAGAACAAAGA
>NZ_JBSFDA010000024.1:0-81850 GCF_053593675.1 Streptomyces sp. NPDC002156
CGAACTCCAGCGCCGTACGCGGGGGCGCACACTGTATGTACTGGACGAGCCGACGACCGGGCTGCACGTCGACGACGTCCGCCGGCTGCTGGCCGCCCGCCGCCGCCCGCTGACACCACTGTTGGTGTTGCCGTTGTCGCCCTCGGCCTGCCCGGGCACGGCGAGTTCGGCGCCGACGCCCGGATTCGCGACCTCGGCCACCACCGCGCCCGCCCCACCCCCGAGAGGCACCTCGAGGACGTACGCACTGCCGCTCATGCCCGGCACCTCGTGCGTCTGGAGCACTCCGCCGTGGGCGCGCACGATCCCGCGCACGATCGGCTCGTGCACCGGGTCTCCCCCGGTGTACGGCCCGCGCACCTCGATCCGTACGACCTCACCGCGCTGCGCGGCAGCGACAACAACGGTGTTGTCCATGTAACCCCCCGCCGAGGCGGGCGAGTTGCCGGTCGCGTCGACGCCGGCGACGTCCGCGACGAGATGCGCGAGGGCCGTGGCGAGGCGCTGCGGATCGACCTCGGCCTCGATGGGCGGCGCGTGCACGGCGAACTGGACGCGTCCGGGCCCGATCAGTTCGACGGCACCGTCGACACCGGCGGCGACGACCGCGTCGAGCATCACCTTCGTACGGGTGACGGAGTCGGTGCCCGTGTCGAGCCGCTGGTAGGAGAGGACGTTGTCGACCAATGTCGTGATGCGCGAGTAACCGGCCGACAGATGGTGCAGTACCTGGTTGGCCTCGGGCCACAGTTGGCCGGCGTCGTCGGCGGCGAGGGCGGCCAGTTCGCGGCGCAGCTCGTCGAGGGGGCCGCGCAGCGAACGCCCGAGCAGCACGAGCAGCTGCTCCTGGCGGCCGGCCAGGGCCTCGTACCGGTCCTTCTCGCGCTCGCCGAGCGCCGCGTACCGGTCCTCGCCCGCGGCGAGTTCCTCCTCGTGCTCCTCGCGCAGCTGCTCGATCTCGGTGACGTGCTGCTGGCGCAGGGCGGTGAGTTCGGAGGCGTGCTCCTCGGCGACCCGCTCCAGTTCCTCCGCGTGCAGCTTGTCGGCGGCGTCCTTCTCCTCCGCGAGGGAGTCGTACGGACGCCGGTCGGTGAAGGTCATCACGGCGCCGACGAGCTGGTCGCCGTCCCGGACGGGCGCGGTCGTGAGGTCGACGGCGACCTTGTCCCCGCTCTTGGACCACAGCACCTGCCCGCGCACCCGGTGCTTGCGCCCGGACCGCAGGGTGTCGGCGAGCGGCGACTCGCCGTACGGGAAGGGCTCGCCGTCGGCGCGCGAGTGCAGGATCAGCGTGTGCAGCTCGCGCCCGCCGAGGTCGCTGGCCCGGTAACCGAGTATCTGAGCGGCGGCCGGATTGACGAGTACAACTCGCCCTTCGGTGTCGGTCCCGACAACGCCCTCCGCCGCCGCGCGCAGGATCATCTCGGTCTGACGTTGCGAACGCGCGAGTTCGGCCTCGGTGTCGACGGTGCCGGACAGATCGCGTACGACGAGCATGAGCAGCTCGTCATTGGCGTAGCCGTAGCTGTCGTACGCCTGCTGGCCGTTCTCAAGATTCGCACTGGTGACCTCGACGGGGAACTCGCTCCCGTCCGTCCGCCGGGCGATCATCCGGGTCGGCTTGGTCTGCCCGTGCGGGTCCATCGAATCGGGGCGCCGCATGGTGCCGGGGATCAGCCGTGAGTCGAACTGCGGCAGCAGGTCGAGCAGCCCGCGCCCGACGAGGGCGGTGCCCGGTGCCTCGAAGGCCGCGAGGGCGATCGTATTGGCGTTGACGACGGTCCCATTGGCGTTGACCAGCACCAACGCATCGGGCAGCGCGTCGAGTATGGCTGCGAGGCGAGCAGCGCCTCGGGATGGCCTGCTGCTCACGAGACGCTTCCTCCCTGTTACCGCACCTTGCCGACCGCGGGCGCCATCTTGCCAACCGGCCCGCAACGTGTCACGCGAGGGAGTCTAAGGGCAGTGGTTGCGCTCGCGACGCCGGATGAGAGGGAGGTCGCACGACGAAGTGACAGAGACCCGGTGACGGTGCACTTCACACCACTTATGCGGTACGGAGTGCCTGTGACTGCGGTGTGAGGGCGCGCGGTGGGCTCCGCCGACCCCCGGGCGGTCTGCCGAACGCCCTATCGAAGATCGGGGAGCAGTGGCACGAGCCGGTCCCAGCGGGCGGTCTGGCATCCGTTGCTGCGGTCGAACGTGGCGTCGACGGGACGCCCGGCCCAGGTCCCGGTCACATGGGCGGTCGCCGGCCCCCCGTACATCATCGTGCAGATGCTGTCGGGGGGTACGGGGGCGAACGGGTCCTTCCCCCACCTCGCTCCCCGGTCGAGCGACCCGCAGGCCCCCTCGACGTCGGGGTGACTCCCGCCCCCGGGATGACACTCCAGCTCGAACCGCCCGTCATCGCGTCCGCCGGTGCCGTGGACGGTGACGGTGAGGTGGTCGGCGGCGCGCGCCGTCGTGTGGACGTGGGGCGCGAAGGGGGAGAGCGGGCGGGTCTGGGGCGCGGCGTCGGCGTGTGCGGCGATGGGCGAGGCGGAGAAGGAGGCGGCGGCGAGGGAGACGCCGGCCGTGGTGGCGAAGAGGACGCGGTGGAGCGGGATGACCTTGAACATGACCTGACTAACGCGTGACGCCGGAGGACGTTGCGCGGGCCGTGTCGGTGCGCCGCCGGGCAGCGGGTGGGGCACGCACAACGGCTTTGCCCTGCGCCCCGCCTGCCTAGTACCGTGGGAGGCGATTGGTGACACCGCGCTCGTCTGTGTCATCATCTGCACGCACCACTCGCGCTCGCGCGGGAGGTTGTGCTGGAGGCGTCGCCTAGTCCGGTCTATGGCGCCGCACTGCTAATGCGGTTTGGGACTTACATCCCATCGAGGGTTCAAATCCCTCCGCCTCCGCACCTGATCCCGAAGCCCTGGTCACGACTGACCGGGGCTTCGGCGGTTCCCGGGCCGTTCCGGGACGTTTCCGCAGGTCAGGCAGGGTGCGGCCAATGGATTTCACCTCACGCCGCCAGTCATGTAATGTTGTTCCCGCAACGCCGACCGGGCCGAAAAGCCCGCAAGGAAGAGCAGACACAACAGAACAGACAAGCACTCGTAGCTTAACGGATAGAGCATCTGACTACGGATCAGAAGGTTGCAGGTTCGAATCCTGCCGAGTGCACAGCAAGCCAGAGGCCCCGTGGATCACTCCACGGGGCCTCTGGCGTTTGCGTGATCTGCCGCAGGTCGTGCCCGGGCGGGCGTCCGATGCCCACAGTGTGCCGGCGCCGCTTGGGACGACAGCAGAAGCGGCCGCTCAGTGAGAGCCCGTTTTTGGTAATGCCCCATTCTTTCCGGTCGGATAAATGTGCGGGGAATGTAGGCCATTCTGCCTAATGTGGCGCCACTGGGGTGATCCTTGTGCGCGGGGCGAGTCGCTTATTAGTAATTCCATGTGAAGAGTTAAGAATGGCGTCGTCTGTGACCGAGGCGATGCGACAGCAGAACGAAGCGCGCTGTGAGCGTGCTTTTTGTCTGATCCCTCCCAACCGAATGGAAGGTTCTCGTGAGCCGTAGATCGATCCGAACCTCGCGTCTGAAATCCGCCGCATTGGTGTCGACGGGCGCGGTTGCCGTGGCGCTCAGTGTGGTGCCGAGCACGGCGGCTGCCGCCGACGCGATGCAGAGGCCCAGTGCCGACAGCGCCGCGGCCCAGCTGCGCCCGACCGACGTGACCTCGGCGGCCATCGCCGATGCGATCCGCAGGGCCGGCGCGCAGGGCCAGGCGACGCTGTACCCGGACGGCGCCCCGTCCGTCGACGACCGGAACAACCGCCCCCACCCCAAGGGTGAGCGGGGTCCGCAGGGCAAGCCGGGCAAGCCGGGCAGACCGGGTAGGCCGGGTAGGCCGGGCCCGCAGGGTCCGCAGGGCGAGCAGGGCGAGCAGGGCGAGCAGGGTGAGCAGGGTGAGCAGGGCCCGCAGGGCAACCAGGGCTTCCAGGGCAACCAGGGCTTCCAGGGCAACCAGGGCGCTCAGGGTGCTACGGGTGGAACTGGTGCCGTCCGGTTCTACGTCCGCACGGCCACGGCGGCAGAGGGAAGGCTTTCGACCGTGCAGTGCCTCGAGGGTGACTTCGCCACCGGCGGCGGAGCCCTCATCTCGAACGGCAACCTCCAGAACACTCTTCCCATCGGTGGCCCGGTGTTCGCGGCTCCCACCCAGGGCGGTACTCCTCCCACAGGGTGGCAGGCCCTGAACACCGCCAACAACACGCCCCCCACCGTCTACGTCGTCTGCGCCGACGTGACGCCGTAACTCCCAATGGCGAGTGCTTTGCCCCCGATGAATTCACCTGATCGGGGGCAGAGCCCATTTCCGTGCCGTCGGTGGAATACCTAGACCAGCAGCGGCCCGCCGCACCGTTCGGCGCCGTCCTTCATCGCGATGAGATTGGCGACCACGTAGGAGATGTTCTTCTCGGAGTGCCATTCGGACGGGAAGCAGGTGGTCAGCCGTGAACTCTGGAACCTGGCCTCGATCTCGGGCACGAACGAGCGGTACTGGTTGTCCGTGTAGTACCAGAAGGAGTTCTCGTTGTAGTACGCGACGTGGGTCGGGTCCTGGTAGGCGCCACGGCCGTCGGAGCTGGGCGTCGTGCTGAGGAGCATGCCGCCGGGTACCAGCAGCCGGTACAGCTCGTTGATCAGGGGCACCTTCGCGGGCACGTGCTCCAGGAAGTCCACGGCCCGCATCAGACCGACGGAGTTGTCGGGCAGGTCCAGTCTGCCCGGCAGGGTTGCGACGATGTCGACGCCCTCACCCGGGTACTGGTCCACGCCCAGGTAACCGGGCGGCTTCCGGTGCGCAGCGCCGAGGTCCAGAGCGAGCAGCCCCCTCCGGTGCGTCCAGGCAAGGGCGTTGGCCTCGATGTACTTGTCGTACAGAGCGACCGTCTCGCGCTGGATGTGCGCGTTGATCTCCGGGGCGCGTTGCGTGTTCGCGGGGTGCATCCGCTGGAGGTACAGACAGCGGGGGATGTGGTGGAAGTCGCCGACGTGGAACAGCCGGCACATCAGGTCCTGGTCGTCCAGAACGGTACGGGTGGCGTCGTACCCCCCTGCCTTCAGATAGGCCTCCTTGCGGAACGCCCGCACATGGTTGGGCGCGTACCAGATGTAGGCGACGTTGTGCGGAGTCGGAGCCATGGACCTGACCTGAAGCAGCTTGCGGCCGTCGACGCGCACGTCCTCGTAGTGCCAGCCGTGTTCCTCGTTGAACCGGCTGTCGTCCCGCTTGCCGTCCTCGGTGATCTGCGCGGTGTTGCTGTAGACGAAAACGACCTCGGGATGCGCGTCGAACGCCTTGCCCAGCTCGGCCAGGCAGGCCTTCGCCAGCAGGTCGTCGTGGTCGAGTTCCACCAGGATCTCGCCGCGCGCCAGTTCACAGGCCCTGCGTTTGGCCGCTCCGACGCCGACGACGTCGTCGGCGATCTCCACCCGGACTCTGTCGTCCGGGCGCTCCGGCCGCCACCGGGTGCCGTTGTTGAGCAGGACGATCCACTCCCAGTCCGGACAGGTCTGCGCTTGGAGGGTCGCCAGGCACTCATCGAGGAAACGGGCACGGTGGCTGGGGGTGAAGACGGAGAACCTCGGGGTGGCGGTCGACGTCATCTGGTGCTCCCTGCTTGGCTCGATGTCGATGAGGGCTGACGGCCCGGAGCCGGGCCACCGCCAATTTCCGCCGACGTTACGAGTCCGCCCTGGTGACCACGCCGCTTGGCAGGCGGTGGGGGCGTACAGACCACCCGAATGTGCCAAGGGGCCCCGGACCCACGTCCTTCAGCCGGCCAGGACGGGATATCGGGCGAACTGGCCCCTCAAGTACCGGTAGTGGGGATGTATCACTTCCATAACACCTGATGGTTGAGATGTGAACTTTGGGACGGGAGGGTGTGAAGATCCCTCTAGCGGTCGAACGTTTCTGCATTCCCCCACGCGTGCGTTCCCGCCCACTCACGTTCTCCTCGGTCGCGGGTCCGGCTCCCTCATGGGACGCGTCGTGACCGGGTAATCCAGAAAGGGTCGAGAGCCCTCCATGCAGTTGCCGCAGTTGCCAGACCGCGCCGCAGCCGTGTCCCGCAAGCGAGTTCAGGCCATCGCCGTCTCTCTCGCCACCGCGGTCACCGTCGGTGGACTCGTCGTGATTCCGGCCGTCACCGCGCAGGCGGCCGTCTCCTGTGCCACCGGTACGTGGACCGAGCAGTTCTTCGCCAACGCCAAGCTGTCCGGCGCGGCGAAGAAGACCGTCTGTGATGCCGCCATCAGCGAGAACTGGGGGGCCGGGCGTCCCGCAGTCTCCGGGCTCGCCAACGACAACTTCTCCGTTCGCTGGACCCAGGTACGGGACTTCGGCGGCGGCGGGCCGTTCAGCGTGACCGCCGCGAGCCAGGACGGCGTACGGATATACGTCGACGGCAAGAAGATCCTCGACACCTGGAAGGACGTCACGCGGACCCAGACCAAGACCGTCGCGCACACCTTCTCCAAGGGGCGCCACACCCTGCGCGTCGACTACTTCGCCGGCCGGGGGTCCGCCAACGTCTCGGTCAAGGTGACGCCCGCCGCCAAGGACAAGGTCAAGCCCAACGCTCCGGTGGGCGTGAAAGCCTCGTACGCCTATCCGACCGCCAAGCTGACCTGGACCAAGAGTCCCGAGGCCGATCTCGCCGGGTACCGGGTCTACCGGTCCACCAGTTCGAACGTGCCGGTCGTTCCCGCCAACCTCATCAGTGGCAGCAAGCTCGTCACCGCCACCTCGTACAACGACAAGCCCGCCGCCACCGGCGCCCGTTACTACTACCGTCTCGTCGCCGTCGACAAGTCGGGGAACGTGTCGGGCGGTTCGTCCGTTGTCAATGTGACGTCCAAGGACGTCACCGCACCCACCGCGCCCACGAACGTCACCGTGACCGGGAGCGGCACCGGCAACACCGTCGCCTGGGGCAGGCCCACCGCCGACACCGTCAAGTACCGCGTGTACCGCGCCACCTCGGCCACCGGCACCGGCGTCACCAAGCTCGCCGACACCACGGCGGCCAGTTACAACGACGCCTCCGCCGCCGAGAAGACCACCTACTACTACGCCGTCGCCGCGCTCGACGCCGCCGGGAACGAGGGCGCCCGCAGCGCCTATGTCTCCGGTACCCGGCCCGACACCACGGCGCCCGCCGCCCCGGCCAGCCTCACCGCGACCGGCATGCTCGGCAGCGTCGAGCTGACCTGGACCTCCGGCGACTACCCCGACACGGTGGCCTACGAGGTGTGGTCGTCGGCCTCCGCCGACGGGACGTACACGAAGCTGGCGTCCATCGACGAGGGGTATTTCAACGACATCTCCGCGGTCGCCGGGGCCGTCACCTACTACAAGGTGTACGCCCTCGATGCCGCCGGGAACGTCTCGGCCGCCGCGACCGTCTCCGGTAGCGCGCTCACCCCGCCCGACACCACCGCGCCGGACGCGCCCAGCGGCCTCGCCGCCGTCGGCGGGGACCGTGAGATCAAGCTGAGCTGGACCGCGCCGGTCACCGAGACGGGCCTCAGGTACCGCATCTACCGGTCCACCAGCCCGGACGTGGCGCTCACCGGCGCGAACCTCGTCGCCGCCGGGCAGACCACCACCTCGTACACCGACACTAACTTCGACGCCGACGCGGTGACCTACTACTACGCGGTCACGGCGTACGACGCCGCCGGCAACGAGTCCGTGAGCAGCGGCTCGGCCGGGGCCACGACCCTGTACTTCGCCGCCGATCTCGTCGTGGGCAAGGGTGGGTTCTCCACCATCCAGGCGGCGCTCAACGCGGCTCCCTCCGGGGCGACGGCGGATGTGACCATTCTGGTCAAGCCGGGGACGTACACCGGGTCCGTGGTCGTCGCCGAAGGCAAGACGCATCTCGTCGTCGTGGGCGGAACGGGCGACGCGGCCGACACCGTCATCACCCAGGCGCGAGGTGTGAGCGACGGCAGCACCGCCGTCACGATGGAGTCGTCGGCGACCGTCTACGCCGACGCCTCCGATCTGACGGTCAAGAACCTCACCATCGCCAACGAGTACGTCGAGGACGCGACCAGCAGCAACAACCAGGCCGTCGCGCTGCGGACCACCGGTGACCGGCAGGTCTACGACAACGTGCGGCTGCTGGGCAACCAGGACACCGTCTACATCCGCGAGCCCGACAGCCGGGTGCTGATCCGCAACAGCTACCTGGAGGGCGACACCGACTGGCTCTACGGCGCCGGTACCGCCGTCTTCCAGAACGACGAGATCCACTACACCGGCAGCCGGGGCAAGAACGGCGGCTCGATCACCGCCGCCAGCACCAAGGCGAGTTCGAACCACGGCTTCCTGATCACCGACAGCGACATCACCCTCGATGCCGGGGTCACCTCGTACTACCTGGGCCGGCCCTGGCCGCAGTACTCCAGCGACTACCAGCCCCAGGTGATCGTCCGCGACACGTCCATACCGAGGACTCCCACCTCGGCGTGGAAGGACTGGGACGCAAGCCACAGCTGGAAGAACGCGCGTTATGCGGAGTACCAGAACACCGGCGTCGGCGCCGACAACAGCGGGACGAACGCGAACCGGCCGCAGCTGAGCGACATCGAGGCCCGGAAGAACACGGCCGCGCGTTTCCTGCGCGGCACGGACAACTGGGACCCGACGGGCACGCTCGCCGCCGAGGACTTCGTCGTCCCGGACGCGCCGACCGGCCTGACGGCCGCGGCCACCGCCACCGGGATCGACCTGGCGTGGACCGCCGCGACGGACAGCGATGTCGCGGGGTACCAGGTGTACCGGCGGGCGCCCGACGGCGACACCCGGGTGATCAGCGGTCAGGCTCCCCTCAGCGGCACCTCGTACACCGACTCCACGGCCGTCCAGGGCAGCGCGTACACCTACTGGGTCGTCGCCATGGACACCTCCGGCAACCTCTCCGGCGACTCGGTGTCGGCCACCGCGACCGTTCCGGTGCCCGTCGTGGACGAGGCTCCGGGCGTCCCGACCGGGCTCACCGCGACCGGCGCCGCCGGGCGGATCGACCTGGCCTGGACCGCGCCCGCCGACGGCGACCTGGCCGGTTACCGGGTCTACCGGTCGACCTCCGCGGGGGTCACGGCGACCGAGGGCAACCTGGTCGCCACGGGCGTCACCTCGACCTCGTACAGCGACAGTTCGGCCGCCTTCGGGACGACGTACCACTACGTGGTCGTCGCCGTGGACGCCGCCGGGCAGGTCTCCGGGGTCTCCGGCGAGGTCAGCGGCTCCGAACTGCCCGTCGGTACCGACGTGGTGGTCGCGGCCGACGGCACCGGGAACTACACCACCGTCTCGGCGGCCGTCGCGGCGACGGCCTCCGGCGGTACGGCGGCCAACCCGTTCGTCATCGCGGTCCGGCCCGGTACCTACCGGGAGACGGTCACGCTGAAGAACAAGCCGTACGTGCAGATCGTCGGTACGAGCGGCGACGCGGCCGACACGACGATCGTGTACGACAACGCGGCGGGCACGATCAACCCGGCCACCGGCGCCGCCTACGGCACCACCAACAGCGCGACTTTCACCAACGCGAGCAACAACACGCGCTTCGAGAACCTGACCATCTCGAACGACTTCGACGAGGCGGCCCACCCCGACCTCATGGCCGCCTTCACGGGCCAGGGCGTCGCACTGATGGCCCAGGGCGACCGGCAGGTCTACGACAACGTGCGGCTGCTGGGCAACCAGGACACCCTCCTCACCAAGCAGGCCAACTACGGCGGTGCCCTGGGACGGCAGTACTTCACGGACTCCTACATCGAGGGTGACGTCGACTTCATCTGCGGCCACGGCACCACGGTGATCGACAACTCCACGATCAAGGTGCTGACCTCGCGGACCAGCACCCCGATCCTTTCGGCGCCGCAGACCCACGCCGCGGTGGGATACGGCTTCCTCATCTCGAACAGCAGCATCGTGACCGACGGGGTCAACAACAACGCGAAGATCAGCCTCGGTCGGCCCTGGAGCGCCAGCGGCCAGCAGGTCATCCGCAACACCTCGCTGCCCGCCCAGGTCCTGAGCGCGCCCTACCAGAACTGGAACGCCACACAGACCTGGCAGGCCGCCCGCTTCGCCGAGTACCTGAACACGGGCACGGGCGCCGACAACACCGGCACCAACACCAACCGCCCCCAGCTGACCGCCGAGACGGAGGGCACCTACACGGTCTCCGCCTATCTGACGGGCACGGACGGGTGGGCTCCGCAGGGTAGTTGACCGTCCATACGGGTACGGGGCTCCATCGTTCGCGGTGGGGCCCTTCGCCGTTGTCCGGTTTCCCGGTCCGCGCGAGGATGACGACGTGACGATCTTGCCGCCGTCCGTCCTGCGCGCACTGGAGCGGTTCCACGCCGCCCGGCCGTGGGACCACAACGCCCACTACCACCCGTGGATCCTGCGGCAGTTGCCCCGGCGGTACGGCCGAGCCCTGGACGTCGGCTGCGGCAGCGGCGACCTGGTGCGGCTGCTGGCCGTGCGGAGTACGTCGTCGGTGCTCGGCGTCGACTCGGACGCCGCGATCGTCGACCGGGCCCGCGAACTCACCTCGCCGGCCGCCCCGGTCACCTTCGCCGCCGTGGACGCGATGACCGGGCTTCCGGAGGGTCCGTACGACGTCATCACCTGCGTCGCCGCCGTCCACCACCTTCCGTACGCCGACGCGCTCGCTCTCTTCCGGCGGCGACTGGCGCCCGGCGGGACGCTGGTCGTCGTCGGGCTGGCGCGGGCCGAGAGTCCCGTCGACCATCTGCTGGGGGCTGTCGCCGTGTTGGCGAACCTCGTCATGGCGTGGGTGAGGAACCGGGGGCGGCGGGCGGCGCGGCCGGTGGCCATGACCGCGCGGACGCGGGCCGCGGAGACGGGGTTCGGCGAGGTGGTGCGGGAGGCGCGGCGGGTGCTGCCCGGATGCCGGGTGCGGCGGCGGCTCTTCTGGCGGTACACGCTGGTGTGGCGGAAGCCGACGGGGAGTTGATCCCTTCTCGCCCCTTCTCCTTCCCATGGCGGTTCCCTTCTGGCGTTCCCTTCTCCTTCATCTCCTTCTTCTGCTCCGTTTTCGCCCTCTTCCTGTGTCACCGTTGGCCCATGACCGAGACTGGGGCTGCCGTCCATGAACCTGCGTAGTCATCTTCTCCAGCGGCTGCTGGGGCTCGAACCTCCCCTCACCCGCGATCTCGTCGTCCAGCGGGATCTGCGCGTCCCGATGGCCGACGGGATCGAGCTGCTGGCGGACCGGTGGGTGCCCCGGGGGCGTGAGGACGACGGGCTGCCCGTGGCACTGATCCGGACGCCGTACGGGCGGCGCGGGGTTCAAGGAGGCGGTTCCGTACGGCTGTTGGCCGAACGCGGGTTCCAGGTGCTCGTGCAGAGCGCACGCGGGACCTTCGGCTCGGGCGGGGTCTTCGATCCGTTCCGGAACGAGCGGGCGGACGGGCTCTCGACGCTGGAGTGGGTGGTCAAGCAGCCCTGGTGCGCGGGGTCCGTCGTGCTGGTCGGGGCCAGTTACATGGGGTTCGCCCAGTGGGCCGTCGCCGATTCGCTGCCGCCCGAGGTCAAGGCGATGATCCCGATGGTGACCGAGTCGGCGCTGACCCTGGAGTTCCTGCGGACGGACGGGTTCTCGCTGGAGACGCCGTTCGAGTGGGGCGTGATGGTCGCCGGGCAGGAACGTCCCTTCGCGGTGCTGCGCCAGATCGCCCAGGCCTCCCGCAACCGGCGTGCCCTGGCCACGCTTCCGCTGAGCGGCGCCGACCTGGCCGCCCTCGGCCACCGCTCCGACTACCTCCAGAGCATCTTCGCCCATGACACCGACGGTCTTGGGTCCGGCGTCGATGAGCGTGACGATCAGCTCGACCATCGGCATCGGGTGACGGGCGTGAGTGTGCCGGTCAGTTCGATCGGGGGCTGGTACGACATCTTCCTGCCGGGCCAGTTGCGGGACTTCCGGGCGCTGCAGGAGGCGGGGCGGTCGGCGCGGCTCACCGTCGGGCCGTGGGGCCATCTGTCCCCGCACGGCACGCCGATCCGCGAGGCGGTCGAGTTCGGGCTCGCCCACGCGCGCGGGGAGACGCCTCCGGAGCGGGAACCCGTACGGCTGTTCGTGATGGGCGGCGTAGGGGAGAAGGACGGTGAGTGGCGGGACTTCGGTGCCTGGCCGCCGGTCGGGTACGCGCCCCGGCGGTTCCACCTCGCGGCCGATGGTGTGCTCGGCGGCGAACCGGGTGAGCGGGCGGCGCACGACACCTATCGGTACGACCCCGCCGACCCCACTCCCGCCGTCGGCGGCGTCCGGATGGGCCGGGGCGCCGGGCGGGTCGCCAACGGGGAGTTGGAGGCGCGGGCCGATGTCCTGACGTACACGACGCCCGAGTTGGAGGAGGACGTCGAGGTCGTCGGGGAGGTCGGGGCGGAGATCTGGTTCAGGTCCAGCCTGGCGCACGCCGATGTGTTCGTGCGGGTGTGCGATGTCGACGCGCGCGGCCGGTCGTACAACGTGTGTGACGGGCTGGTCAGTGTCACCGGCGCCGATGAACTCCGCCTCGTCCGCGTCTCGTTGTGGCCCACCGCCTACCGTTTCCGGCGCGGGCACCGCATCCGCGTGCAGGTGTCCAGCGGGGCGTTCCCGAGGTTCGCGCGCAACACGGGGTCCGGCGAGCCGCATGGCACGGCCACGGTTCTGCTCGCCGCCGACCAGGAGGTGCATCACGGGGGTGGGAGTCCGTCGGCGGTCGTGCTGCCGGTGCGGAGTGAGTGAGCCGTCCTTCCAGTACGTCCTTCTGTGCGTCTAGTACGTCCTTCTATGTGTCCGTCTCGCGGATCTCGTCCATGTACGCGCGGGCCAGTTCGCCCTGGCGTGTGAACCAGTCGGCCAGTACGGAGACTTCGGCCGGGGAGTAGTCGGCGATGAGGCCGGCGAGGCGGGCGTAGTAGGGCTCGTAGAGGGCGTGGACCCGGGCGACGGCGGCCGGTTGGGCGGCCACGCGGACCCGGCGGCGGTCGTTCGGGTCGGGGCGGCGGGTGAGGTAGCCCGCGCGTTCGAGGCGGTTGAGGATGCCGGTGACCGCGCCCGTGGTGACGTGCGCGCGTTCGGCCAGGTCACCGGCGGTGAGCAGGTCCTCGCCCGCCTCCAGGACGAAGGCGAAGCAGGTGAGGTCGGTGACGTTCAGGCCGAGGCGCCGGGCCATCTCCTGCTGGCTGAGCAGGTGCGTCGCGATGGTGTGGTCCATCGCCGTGAGCATCTGGGCGGGGGACGCGGGCGGGCGGGACGTGTCGGGTGGGCCCTGCGCGTCAGGGATGCCTTGCATCGGGAATTGCCTTAGCTGGTGAGAGGTTTTGTGGTTAAACTGCTTACGGCGTGAGAGATTCTCGATTCTACGTGGGGAGACGCGCACGTGAGCACCTACGACGAGGGACACACCGTCGCCGGCTGGACCGGCACCGCCATCGGGACCGTCGGGTCCTGTGTGCTCGGCCTCGGAATCTGTACGACCTCGGCCCTCGCGGTGACGGGCGGGATCGCGGTACTGGCGGTCGCCCTGCTGGTCACCTGGGCGCTGCATCTCGCCGGGTGGGGGAAGGCGCCGGGCGTGCGGCCGGTGGGCGAGTGGCGGATGCGGGCGCGGGACCGCTCGGCGCGGGCCGGGCATTCGGGGTGCGTGGGGTGCCGGCTGGCGGGGCGGGGGCGACGGGTGGGCGGGGCGAGCGGTACGGCCGTTGCCGCCGAGTCCGCCGAGGTCGTTCCGGAGCACGTCTGACGGCGTTGTCAGTGGCAGCCCGTACTCTCGCAAGGGATGGCACAGGCGTGGAGATGCACGGGGCTGCGATGGTCGGCGGACGGTCCCGTGCTGCGGTGGGACGGTGGGCGCGACAGTGCGCTGACGTGGGGAAAGAGGGTGGCCTTCGGGGTCACGGAAGGGGGCGTACGGACATGTGTGGGAGCGCGGGGCAACGCCTGTCCGATACGGGCGGTGGTGTCGGGGCGGAGTACGGGGGCGCGGTGCGAGGAGTGCGCGCGGCTGGACCGGGCGCACTCGGTCGCCGCCGACACGATCGCGGACGATCCACGCCCTTATCACGTATATCTGGCCTGGTTCGGGCCCGGCATGACCAAGGTCGGCATCACGGCGCTGGAGCGGGGCTCGGCGCGGCTGCTTGAGCAGGGCGCTGTCACCTTCAGCTGGCTGGGGTCCGGCCCGTTGATGGCCGCCCGGCGTACGGAGGAGCTGCTGCGCGCCGCACTCGGGGTCCCGGACCGGATTCCGTACGCCGACAAGCGGGCGGTGCGGGCCGCGCTGCCGGGGACGGTGGCGGAGCGGGCCGCCGAGGTCGAGGAACTGCACGCCCGGGCGGTGGCGCTGGGCGCCTGGCCCGAGTCCCTGGAGCGGGAGCCCTGCCAAGTCGTCGACCACGTCGGGGTGTTCGGGCTGACCGGGTTGGCGCCGGCTGTGGGTGCGGTGAGCGAGCTGGTGGCCGGGGGTGTCGTCGGGGGCGAGCTGGTGGCGGCGGCCGGGCCCGATCTGCATCTCGACCTCGGGGACGCGGCTGAGGACGGGCGGGGCGTGGTGGTGCTGGACACGAGGCTGATGACGGGGTGGGAGCTGGTGCCGGTCGGGAGCGGTGGACTCACCGTGCCTGTGCGGGAGTTCAAGGGGATGAAGGGGGCGGGGGAGGCGGCGGGGGTGCAGGACGGGTTGTTCTGAGCCCGATTCGGGGGGTATCGAGCTGAGGAAGGTCTGACATCGGTATGAGGATGAGGTGAGAAGGGGAGGTCGGAGGGGACGAATCGGGCGTGCGGAAGTGGGGTGCGCGACGTCGGATCAGGTTCGCCCAGGAGACGCACAGGATGCCCTCTGGTGGCCTCAGGGGCTTGTCGTCAACGGGTCCGGCGGCCTGTGAAGCCGAGAAAAGGGCAGGTCATAGTGGGTATTGGTGGGTCGGGCGAGGTTGGCCGGGCGGGGCCGTAAGCGACATTTGGGCGGCGGATCCCCAGGGGTTCCCTGAGAGGCGCCTGTGAGTTTCTCAGGAAAATCACAGGTTCCAGAAAGCTTGCTCTCAGAGGACACCGACAAGGTGTCCGCTATGACCACGACCTCGCCCCAGGGGCGCACCGAACTGCTGAGGCCGGACGGGAGCCCCGTCCGAGTGCTTGTGGTGGACGACGAGCTGTCGATCACCGAGCTGCTGTCCATGGCCCTCCGCTACGAAGGCTGGCAGATCCGCAGCGCGGGTGACGGAACGGGTGCGGTGCAGACCGCGCGCGAGTTCCGGCCCGACGCCGTCGTTCTCGACATGATGCTGCCCGACATGGACGGCCTCACCGTCCTCGGCCGGCTGCGGCGCGAGCTGCCCGACGTACCCGTGCTGTTCCTGACGGCGAAGGACGCCGTCGAGGACCGGATCGCGGGCCTCACCGCGGGCGGCGACGACTACGTCACCAAGCCCTTCAGCCTCGAAGAGGTCGTGGCGCGGCTGCGCGGCCTGATCCGGCGCTCCGGTGCCGCCGACCGCCGCTCCGACTCCGTGCTGGTCGTCGGTGACCTCACCCTCGACGAGGACAGCCACGAGGTGTCGCGGGCCGGAGAGGGCATCCACCTCACCGCGACCGAGTTCGAGCTGCTCCGCTTCCTGATGCGCAACCCGCGGCGCGTGCTCAGCAAGGCCCAGATCCTCGACCGCGTGTGGTCGTACGACTTCGGCGGCCAGGCGAACGTCGTCGAGCTGTACATCTCCTACCTGCGACGGAAGATAGACGCCGGGCGCGAGCCGATGATCCACACCCGGCGCGGTGCCGGGTATCTGATCAAGCCCGCCGGCTGATCCGTACTCGGCGTGGGGCGGGCATGTGTTCGCCCTCATAGTCGCGGGTCGGTCGATTCCCCGGCGTACGGGACGGCGCGCGGTCAGAATGTAGGGCGCGTCAATGGTGGTGCCGCTCCGGAAGACGTAGTCGAGCCCGGCAGGAGGGCAGCACGGTGAGCAGTCAGAGGAAGTCGCACAGGCAGCGGAAGGTGAAGCGGCAGAACAAGCCGCGGACGTTGCGCACGCGGCTGGTGGTCTCGGCGGTCACGCTGATCGCCGTGGTGTGCGCCGTGATGGGTACGGTGACGACCATCGCGCTGGAGAAGCACCTCTACACGCAGCTCGACACCCAGGTCGAAGAGGCCGCCAAGCGTGCCGGCGGGCCGCCGAACGGGACGGGGCCGGTCGGCAACCCGGGCGGCAACCCTGAGGATCCCGGACAGCAGCCGGGCACCGCACCCTCCACGGGCACCGCGCCCTCCACCGGCAACGCCACCACCTCCACGGGCGCCGCGAACCAGACCGTCAAGGAACGGCTCACGGAGTTCATGCAGAAGGGCGGGACGCAGGAGTACACCGTCGCCGCGGCCGTCGACGCGAACGGAGGTGTCACCGAGGCGTACGTCGCCGAGATGCCGGCGTCGAGCACGACCTCGACCGACAGCAGCGAGATGGAGGCCGTCGCGCTGAGCGCGGCGCAGCGGTCCGAGCTGGCCGCCGTCTCCCGAAGCGGTGGCCTGCACACCATCACCCTGGGCGACCTCGGCGAGTACCGCGTCACGTACGTCACCGGCAGCCGCGGCAACTTCTACGTCGCTCTGCCCACCGACTCCGTCACCCAGACCATCAGCACCCTGATCCTCGTCGAGGTCAGCGTCACCGCCGCGGGCCTCGTGGCCGCCGGTATCGCAGGCTCCGTACTCGTCGGAGTGGCCCTGCGTCCCCTCCGCAAGGTCGCCTCGACCGCCACCCGCGTCTCCGAACTCCCGCTGCACACCGGCGAGGTGACCCTCAACGAGCGGGTCGCCGAGTCCGAGACAGACCCGCACACCGAGGTCGGCCAGGTCGGCGCCGCCCTCAACCGCATGCTCGACCATGTGCACGGCGCCCTGCACTCACGCCAGCAGAGCGAGATGCGCGTACGCCAGTTCGTCGCGGACGCCAGCCATGAGCTGCGTACGCCGCTGGCGTCGATCCGTGGATACGCCGAGCTGACCAGACGTGGCCGTGAGGAGACCGGCCCCGACACCCGGCACGCCCTCGGGCGGATCGAGTCCGAGGCCGGACGCATGACCCTCCTCGTCGAGGATCTCCTCCTCCTCGCCCGCCTGGACGCGGGCCGCCCGCTCCAGTTCGACCAGACCGACCTCGTACCCCTCGTCGTGGACACGATCAGCGACGCGCGTGCCGCCGGCCGGGACCACAACTGGCGGCTCGACCTGCCCGACGAACCCGCACTGGTGTCGGCGGACGCGGCCCGGCTCCAGCAGGTCCTGGTGAACCTGCTGGCCAACGCCCGTACGCACACACCGCCAGGGACGACCGTCACCGCGCGAGTGCAGCGGCGCGGGCCGTGGCTGTGCGTGGACGTGCAGGACGACGGACAGGGCATCCCCGCCGATCTGCTGCCGCATGTGTTCGAGAGGTTCGCGCGAGGCGACTCCGCGCGCTCCCGGAACACCGGGTCCACCGGTCTCGGACTCGCCATCGTGCAGGCCGTCGCGAACGCGCACGGCGGTGCGGTGACCGTCGACAGCGTGCCCGGGCAGACCATCTTTACGGTGCATTTGCCGGCTCTTGCCCCCGAAACAAACTGGCAATCGGACTCACAGGTACAGCACAGTGCCACCACATGGGTGGAACAGGGGGCCTGACGAAAGTCGGTCCTATGCGAACCGACTCTTCTCCCGGCACTCTGCCGGCGCGGGAGCACCTCCCGGCCGGAGACGCCGGTACGCCTGTCCTGGACGTAGTGATCCCCGTCTACAACGAGGAGAAGGACCTCCAGCCATGCGTGCTCAGACTGCACGAGCACCTCAAGCGCACGTTCCCGTACGCGTTCCGCATCACGGTCGCGGACAACGCGTCGACGGACACCACCCCTCAGGTGGCCGCGCGGCTGGAGGCGGAGATACCGGAGGTCAGGTCCTTCCGGCTGGAGCAGAAGGGGCGCGGCCGGGCCCTGCGGACAGTGTGGTCCGCGTCCGACGCGCCGATCCTCGCCTACATGGACGTCGACCTCTCGACCGACCTCAACGCCCTGCTGCCGCTGGTGGCACCGCTGATCTCCGGTCACTCGGACCTCGCGATCGGCTCCCGGCTCGCCCGCTCCTCGCGCGTCGTGCGCGGTGCCAAGCGGGAGTTCATCAGCCGGACGTACAACCTGATCCTGCGCGGCTCGCTGCAGGCCCGCTTCTCCGACGCGCAGTGCGGATTCAAGGCCATCCGGCGTGATGTCGCCCAGATCCTGCTGCCGCTCATCGAGGACACCGGCTGGTTCTTCGACACCGAGATGCTGGTGCTCGCCGAGCGCGCCGGACTGCGCATCCACGAGGTGCCGGTCGACTGGGTCGACGACCCGGACTCGACCGTCCACATCGTCAAGACGGCGACCGACGACCTGAAGGGGGTGGTGCGGGTGGGCAAGGCCCTCGCCTCCGGTTCGCTTCCGCTGGACCGGCTCGCCCGGCCCTTCGGCGACGACCCGCGCGACCGTGACATCAAGGACGTACCCAAGGGGCTGGCCCGCCAGCTCGTCGGGTTCTGTGTGGTCGGCGGCATGTCGACCCTCTTCTACCTGCTGCTCTACAGCGCCTTCCGGGGCTTCGCCGACTCGCAGATCGCCAACGCGCTCGCGCTGCTGGTCTCCGCGGTCGCCAACACGGCGGCCAACCGGCGCCTGACCTTCGGGGTGCGCGGCAAGGGCGGTGCCGTCCGCCACCAGGCGCAGGGCCTGGTCGTCTTCGGCATCGGACTCGCCCTGACCAGCGGCTCGCTCGCCGCCCTCAACGCGGCGACCAGCGACCCCGGTCACTCCACGGAACTGGCGGTGCTCATCGCCGCCAACCTCGCGGCGACGGTGCTGCGGTTCCTGCTCTTCAGGGCCTGGGTGTTCCCGGACCAGCGCGACGAGCCGGCGGCCTCGACCGTCGTGGCCTCGCACACACCGAGTTCGCCCACGTACCAGGCCTACACCACGGGCCAGTACACCAACGCTTCGTACAACAACTCGCAGTACAGCAACACCTCTTACGGCAACTCCCCTTACCCCACTGACCAGTTCCGCGCCGGTGATGTCGCGGACCGCACCTGGGGGGACCCGACCATGCGGCTCCAGCCGGTGCGCCCGCACGACAGCCAGGATCCGAGGAACCCGCGATGACCACCGCTCACTTCGATCAGACCACCTATCCGCCGCCGGACTCACCGGACTCAACAGCCGTACAGCAGACGGTGTTTACCGACACCGCCGTGCCGGCGCCCTCCTCCGGTGAGCCCAAGCAGCCCTTCGTACACAGACTGTGGCGCGGGCGGCCCGAGGACAACCGGTGGATACGGCCCGCGTTCCTCGCCACGCTGCTGGTGATCGGCGCGCTGTACTGCTGGAACCTGACGGCTTCCGGATACGCCAACTCCTTCTACTCGGCGGCGGTTCAGGCCGGCAGCCAGTCCTGGAAGGCCTTCTTCTTCGGCTCCCTCGACTCGGCCAACGCCATCACCGTCGACAAGCCCCCGGCCTCCCTCTGGCCGATGTCGCTGTCGGTCCGCGTCTTCGGCCTCAACTCCTTCGCGATCCTGTTCCCGCAGGTCCTGATGGCCGTCGCCACGGCGGGTGTGCTGTACGCGTCCGTGCGGCGCCGGTTCAGCGCCACGGCCGGTTTCCTCACGATGGCGGTCTTCGCGCTGACGCCCGTCGCCGCGCTGATGTTCCGCTTCAACAACCCGGACGCGCTCCTCGCGCTCCTCATGGCCGCCGCGGTCTACGCGACCCAGCGCGCCATGGAGCAGGCCCAGACGAAGTGGCTGCTCTGGGCGGGTACGGCGATCGGTTTCGCCTTCCTGGTCAAGACGCTCCAGGCCTTCCTGATCCTGCCGGTCCTCGCCCTGGTCTACGTGATCTTCGCGCCGACCAGTGTGCGCAGGCGTATCGGACAGGTGCTGGCCGCCGGTCTCGCGATGGTCGTCGCGGGCGGCTGGTGGGTCGCGATCGTCGAACTGTGGCCGGCGTCCTCGCGCCCCTACATCGGCGGCTCGCAGAACAACTCGTTCCTTGAACTGACCTTCGGCTACAACGGACTTGGCCGTATCAACGGCGAGGAGACCGGCAGCGTCGGCGGTGGCGGCGGCGGAGGCAGCAGCGGCCAGTGGGGCGAGACCGGCTGGGACCGGATGTTCAGCTCCAGCATCGGCGGCCAGATCTCCTGGCTGATCCCGGCGGCGCTGATCCTGCTCGTCGCGGGCATCTGGGCCGGCCGCAAGGCCACGCGCACGGACGGCGTCCGCGCCGCGCTCCTCCTCTGGGGCGGCTCGCTGCTGATCACCATGGTGGTCTTCAGCTTCATGCAGGGCATCTTCCACGAGTACTACACGGTCGCCCTCGCCCCCTACATCGCGCCGCTGATCGGTATCGGCGCGGCCCTGCTCTGGCGGGAACGGGACAAGATGTGGGCGTCGCTGACGCTCGCGGGTGCCATGACGGCGACCGCGGTCTGGGGTTACGTCCTCCTCAACCGCTCCTCCGACTACCTGCCCTGGCTGAAGTGGCTGGTGCTGGTGGGCGGCCTGGTGGCCGCGCTGGGCCTGATCTTCATCAACAAGCTCGGGCGTCAACTGGCCCTCGCGGTCGTCGGGTTGAGCTTCGTCACGGCGCTGGCCGGTCCGACGGCCTACTCCCTCACCACCCTCAACGAGGGCCACACCGGCTCGATCGTCACGGCCGGTCCGTCCGTCCAGGGCGGTCGCGGTGGCTTCGGCGGTGGCGGTGGCGGCGGTATGGGTGGCGGTCCCGGCGGCGGTGGCGGCATGGGCGGCCAGCAGGGTCAGCAGAACGGCAACGGCAACCAGCAGGGCGGTGGCGGCATGGGCCAGCCCCCGACCGGCGGCAACAGCAACGGCGGCGGGTTCCCCGGCGGCGGCAACGGCCAGAGCCAGGGCAACGGCAACACCCAGGGCCAGGGCAACCAGCAGGGCGGCATGCCCGGCGGTACGACCGGCGAGGGTGGCGGCATGGGCGGCGGCGGTGGCGTGGGCGGTCTGCTCAACGGCGCCAGCGTCACCAGCGAGGCCAAGGCCCTGCTGGAGAAGAACGCGAGCGACTACACCTGGGCCGCGGCGGCCATCGGCGCGCAGAACGCGGCGAGCTACCAGCTGGCCACCGGCGACCCGGTGATGGCGATCGGCGGCTTCAACGGCACCGACCCGTCCCCGACGCTGGCCGAGTTCAAGAAGTACGTGGAGGACGGCAAGATCCACTACTTCATCTCCAGCGGCTCCGGCGGCGGCATGGGCGGCAGCAGCAGCACGACGAGCACGTCGTCCCAGATCAGCTCGTGGGTCGAGAGCAACTTCAAGGAAGTGACGGTGGGTTCGGCCACCTTCTACGACCTGACGCAGCCGACGACCAGCAGCTGACCGTTTTTCCTGGTGGTGACCCGGAGCGATCTCGCTCCGGGTCACCATTTTTAGTTTGTTGTACGCCGTACAGGAACTGTTCTACGGTGTACAACATGTCTACGTCCCCCCAGGGCACCCTTCCGGACCAGGCTCAGGGCCACCCCCAGCGCTGGCTGATCCTCGGTGTCATCTGTCTCGCGCAGCTCACCGTGCTGCTCGACAACACCGTCCTGAACGTCGCGATCCCCTCCCTCACCCGGGAGCTGGGCGCCTCCACCTCCGACATCCAGTGGATGATCAACGCGTACTCGCTGGTCCAGTCGGGCCTGCTGCTCACCGCCGGCAGCGCGGCCGACCGCTACGGCCGCAAGAAGATGCTGGTCGCGGGCCTGGTCCTGTTCGGAGTGGGCTCACTGGTCGCCGGACTGGCCGACAGCACCGGCCAGTTGATCGCGGCGCGGGCCGGGATGGGCGTCGGCGGCGCACTGCTGATGACGACCACGCTCGCCGTGGCGATGCAGATCTTCACGCCGGAGGAGCAGCCGAAGGCCATCGGCATCTGGGCCGCGGTCAACTCCCTCGGCTTCGCCACCGGCCCGCTCATCGGCGGTTTCATGCTGAACCACTTCTGGTGGGGCGCGATCTTCCTGATCAACATCCCGGTCGCGGCGCTGGGGCTGGTGGCGGTCGTGGCGCTGGTCCCCGAGTCGAAGAACCCGACCGGCGACCGCCCGGACCTCCTCGGCGCCGTGCTCTCGACGATCGGTATGTCCTCGCTCGTGTTCGCGATCATCTCCGGCCCCGAGCACGGCTGGACCTCCGGCCGCGTACTGGCTCCGGCGACGGTCGCGGTCGTCGTCCTGGGCGCCTTCGCGTACTGGGAGAGCCGGATCCCGTACCCCATGCTCGACATGCACTTCTTCCGGAACCGCCGGTTCACGGGCGCGGTCGCGGGCGCGGTGCTCATCACGTTCGGGATGGGCGGCTCCCTCTTCCTCCTCACCCAGCACATGCAGTTCGTGCTCGGGTACGGCCCCTTGGAGGCCGGGCTGCGCACGGCGCCGCTCGCCCTCGCGATCGTCGCCCTCAACTTCACCGGCGTGGCGGCGAAATGGTCGGCCAGGCTCGGCACCCCGCTCGCCATCGGGCTGGGCATGACGGCGATGGCGGCGGGCCTGGTCTCCATCGCGACGGTTGCCTCCGGCGGTTACGCGGGTACGTTGCTGGGCCTGCTGCTGATCGGTACGGGCGCCGCGGTGGCGAGCCCGGCGATGGCACACGCGATCATGAGCTCGATCCCGCCGGAGAAGGCGGGCGTCGGGGCGGGGATCAACGGCACGGTGGCGGAGTTCGGGCAGGGTCTGGGGGTCGCGGTGCTCGGCGCGGTGCTGAACTCGCGGTTCGCGGCGCTGGTTTCTGTGGCTGCGGTTTCCCTGCCGGGGGCGTTGGCGGAGGCGGGGTCGGGGGCGGAGAGGGTGCGGATCACGGAGGCGTTTGCGTCCGGGTTGGAGACCAGTCAGTTGGTGGGGGCGGTGGCTGTGTTGCTGGGTGGGGTGGTTGCGGCGGTGTTGTTGCGTCGGGCGGAGAGGGCAGAGTCTGAGGTGGGTGTGGTCGCCTAGTGGGGTGGGGGTTCTGTTCGATTGCGGCTGCTGCGGCGTCGTGGCTGGTCGCGCCCACGCGGCGGAGCCGCATATCAGACACAGCCCCGCGCCCCTTTAGGTCGGCTGCGGCCTAGCATCTTTGTAAGTGAACGTTCGTATTGGAAGGCGGGTCATGGCGAAGGCAGTTGAACGGCCTGCGCGGACCAGCGTGTGGTTGGACGGCAAGGCATCGCGCCGGAGTAGCGGTACTGGCCGGGGCGGGCAGCCCTCGGGGCTGGACCGCGACCGGATCACCGAGGTGACCGTGCGGCTGCTGGACGCGGAGGGGCTGGCCAAGTTCTCCATGCGCCGTCTCGCCGCCGAGCTGAACGTGACGGCGATGTCCGTGTACTGGTACGTCGACACCAAGGACGACCTGCTCGAACTCGCCCTCGACGCGGCCTCCGCCGAACTGCGCCTGCCCGCCCCGGAGGCCGAGGGCGAGGACTGGCGCGACCAGTTGCGCGTGCTGGCCGGCGAGTACCGCTCCCTGCTGGTCCGCCACCCCTGGGTGTCGCCGCTGGCCGGTACCTACCTCAACATCGGCCCGCACTCGCAGGCCTTCTCGCGGGTCGTCCAGCGAGTGCTCCGCCGCACCGGCCTGCCCGCGCGGGGCCTCACGGGCGCCATCGCCGCCGTCTTCCAGTTCGTGTACGGCTTCGGCACGGTCGAGGGCCACTTCATCGCCCGCTGCGCGGACGCCGGCATGACCCAGGACGCCTATTTCCGGCACGCCATGAGCGCTGTCGGTGCCGCCCCGGAGACCGCCGAGTTCATCCAGGAGTCGGCGGACATGATGGCGGCGCGGGGCGGCGGCACGGTGGAGGAGATGCGAGAACGGGACTTCGACTTCGCCCTGGAGCTGCTGGTGGCAGGAATCGAGGCGATGGTGAAGAGGCCCGAGTAGACCCACCTGCTCTTAGGGGCGCGAGGCTGTATCTGATCTGCGGCTCCGCCGCGTGGGCGCGACCAGCCACACACAACCCGCACCCGCAACCGAACAGAACCCCCAACCCATTTGGCGCCCCGCAATTCCCCTACTCCTGCGGAGCAAGCCGCGCAGGGAACCCACCGGTCGCCACAGGCCCCCACTTCACCGGAGTAACCCGAATAATCGACTTACCCTGCTTCACCATCGCGGCGCGATACTCGTCCCAGTCCGGATGCTCCCCCGCGATGTTCCGGTAGTACTCGACAAGCGGCTCGACAGCCTCCGGAGAGTCGATGACCTCCGCCGTCCCGTCGATCTGCACCCACGGCCCGTTCCAGTCGTCGCTCAGGACGAGCAGGCTGACGCGCTCGTCCCGCTTGGCGTTGCGCGTCTTGGCGCGTTCGGGGTACGTCGACACGACGACCCGCCCCGAGTCGTCGACCCCGCAGGTCAGCGGCGAGGCCTGCGGGGAGCCGTCCGCGCGCCGGGTGAGGAGGATCGCCCGGTGCCGGGGCCGCACGAAGTCGAGCAGCTCGTCCAGGGACACGGAGGTGTTCGTAGCGATGTTCGGTGCCATGCGGCCAGCCTAGGGGCAGAGGGGCTGCGGGACCTGTCTCCACAGGGCCTGAGTCCAGCGCTGAGGCAATGGGAGTCGGGGTGTTCACCCGGCCGGACCCGGACAGGCGAGAACGGCGTCCGCCGGAGCGGACGCCGCTGGCTGGCTCGGTCGGGCCGGGTCGGCCGGTGTTCTGCGGCTCGGTCAGGCCGAGTTGGCCGGTACCTGGCCGACCTTGTCCACGACACCGACCTCGATGAGCGCGGCGTCGGTCGTTCCCAGGTAGACGAAGCTGGACGAGTCGAAGACCCAGGCGTAGCCCTTCGAGGAACCCTTGAAGGTGAGGCCGACACCCTCCCGTCCCGAGGCGTCCTTGACATGGTCCACGACCCTCACACCCGGGAGCTTGGCCAGGGCACGGTAGATCGCGGCGCTGAGGTCGGGCAGCAGGGTGGCCTCGTCGATGAAGGCTCCGAGGTTCTCGATGACCACCTCCGGGCGGCGGTTCACGGGCACGTTGTCGGCATCGGCGTAGAACCTCGCCAGCAGCGCGTCGGGGTCGGTGGGCAGCGCCTGAAGCTGCTTGAAGAACGGGTATCCGGTGCCGCCCATGGTCATGTCATCCTTGTGGGACGGGTCGGGCTCGCCCGTCGAGGACACCGCGATGGACTTCCTCAGCCCCTGCCGCGTGCCGTCCACCGAGATCCACTCGTCCTGTCGGATGGTCCCCTCGTACCCGAGCTTCGCTTCGCTCCCCTCGCCGGCCTTGGCGTCCTCCCAAGTTGCCAGATACCAGCCCAACTCGTCCGACGACCCCAGCGACCGGGTGTAGATGAACTGGTCCTTGCTCACCGTGACCGCCTGGCGGTCGGCCGCCGCCAGGGAGATCCGGTCCAGCAGCCGCGTGACCTTCTGCTGGTCGGTGACACCTGTGCCGACCGTGCCGCTCCTGCCGTCCTGCGCGCCGTCGATCGACACCACGCCCAGGGCCACGACGGCGGTCAGCGCCAGCGGAGCGGCGACGAGAACGAGGCGCCGCCCGGGGCGCCGGCGTGCGGGGGCTATGGGTGAGGTGTTCGAGGAGCTGTTCGTCGCACCCGAGTGCTCGTGGGCGGACTCGTGGGTGATGTGTTCCATCAGATGTTCCCTCAGTACGCGGTGGCGGTCCTGAGCGAACACCGGACGGCCGGGCGCGGGCAGCAACTCGGCCAGATCCTGGTGGTCGGCCGGCTGAACGCGTCGTCGTGGGTTGGTGTTCATCGCTTCTTCTCCTGCGTGGACCGAGCCGGCTGGTGGCGGCTACCCGGTAACTGTCCGACCGCGACCGGGCGTTGCACTCCGCTGCGCCCGATGCCGCTTTCCGCGCCGAAGCTGCCGTCCGTGGCGCCCGTACGGTCCCCACCGTTCGTACGGCTCCCGCCATTCGTGCTGCCAGAGCCGCCAGAGCTGCCCTTGTCGCCCTTGAGTTCGAGTTCGGTGAGCTTGCGCAGGCGTTTTCGCGCGCGGGAGAGCCGGGACCGTACGGTGCCGACGGCCACGCCCAGGGCCTCGGCCGCCGTGGCGGCGTCCAGGCCCTCCCACACGCAGAGGGTGAACACTTCGCGCTCCCCACGGCGCAGCGTGCGCAACGCCCGCTGCGCGGCGGCCAGTTCCTCCGAGTTGGCCAGGCGCTGTGTCACCTCGTCGGCGAAGTCCGGTACGGGGTCGGGGGGCGGGACCTTGATGAGCGCGGCCTGGTGTCTTCGCGCCGCCCGCGCGGTGTTGCGCGCGACGTTCGTCGCGATGCCCAGCAGCCACGGGCGCAGGCTGTCCTCGCCCGGAAGCACCCGCTCGCGCAGCCGCCATGCCTCCAGGAAGGTCAGCGACACGATGTCGTCGGCCATGACCCAGTCGCCGGTCATCCGGACGGCATGCCGGTGGACCACCGAAGCGTGCTCGTCGAAGAGTTGCCCGAATGCATCGGGATGCCCGGCTCGCACACGGTCGCGCAGTGAAATCTCCACACTGCTTCCTGTCCTCCGCACGGGCCGCGCTGCGGTGATCCATGTCACACCACAGCCGCACCAGCCGCACCGGCCGTGCGCAGCTCAGCACATCACAGGAGCGAGTCCCCCCGCACAGCCTGGATGTCCAGCTCCACCCTCAACGTCGTACCGATCGCCGCGATCCCCGCCCGTACCACCTGGTTGTAGTTCATGGCGAAGTCCTCGCGCCGCAGTTCGGTCGTCGCCCGGAACGCGGCGCGCGTGCCGCCCCAGGGGTCGGCGCCGGTGCCGAGGTAGGCGAGGTCGAGGTCGACGGGCCGTACGACACCGCGCATGCTCAGCTCGCCGTGGACGGTCCAGCGGTCGGTCCCGGCGGCCGGGGTGAGCCCCGTCGAGTGGAACGTGACCTCGGGGTGGGAGTCCACGTCCAGGAAGTCGGGGGACCGCAGATGATCGTCCCGCGTCGAGTTCCCCGTATCGATCGAGGCGGCCGAAATGACCGCCTCCACCCGGGACTTGGCGACCTCGTCCGGGGCGATCTCGATCGTCGCCGTGAATTCCGTGAACCGTCCGTGCACGCTGGAGATGCCCAGGTGCTGGGCGACCGCCCCGACGGACGAGTGGGCCGGGTCGACGGTCCACGCCCCCGGCGGCGGCAGTTCGGCGCCGCCGCCCAGCCGGGCCAGGGTGACCGTCCCGACCTCGGTCCGCCCTCCCCCAGAGGGGGTACCCCCAGCCGTGACGATCGCGCTGGACGCGGTGGGCGCGTACCCGACGGCCGTCACGATCACGGTGTACGCGCCGGGCGCGAGCGGGGTCGCGTCGCGCACGACCCCGTCCGCGTCGGCCCCGGCCCGCAGCACCTGCTGCCCGGTCATGTCGGTCACGGTGACGACGGCGTGCGACACCGCCCACCCGTCCCGAGTGAGAACCCGTGCGTTGAGGCCCATGTCCCGCTACTCCCCGCCCGGGTGGGCGAGTTCGATGTCGTGGCCGTCGGTTCCGTTGCCGGTGACGGTCAGGGCGGTGGCGGCCGGCGGGTAACCGGTCGCGATGACCGTGTACTCGCCGCTGTCCAGATCGGTGAAGGCGTACGCCCCGTCCGCACCGGTCGTCGACGTGCCGACCACGTTGCCCGCCGCGTCGACGAGCGTGACCCGCGCGTCCCCGAGCGGCCCGTGCGGCGCCCGTACGACACCCTGGACGTGCGCCCCGGACGCCAGTTCCACCTCGACCCGGGTGACCCCGGCGCCGCCGACCTCGACGGGCAGCGCCCGCGGCCGGTACCCGGCGGCGTTCACGGCGATCGTCACGACACCCGGCACCAGCTCGGCGAACGTGAACTCGCCCTGCTCACCGGTGCTCCCGGTGGCCAGCACATCCCCGCGCACATCGGTCACGACGACCATCGCGTCCTTGACGGGCGACCCGGACTCGGTGGCCCGCACCAGCCCGCTGAGCCCGCTCGTGCCGCTGAGCAGGATGTCGTACGAGACCGGCTCGCCGTTCACGACGACGGTCGAGGCCTGCGGCTGGAACCCGTCCGCCGAGGCGATCAGGACGTACGAGCCCGTGCCCGGCGCGTCCAGCGCGTAGCCGCCGTCGCCCTGCGCGACCGCGCGGCCCAGCTGACGTCCGGAGAGGGAGATCAGCGTGACGGCGGCCTGTGCAACGGGCGCGCTCTCGGCACCGCGCACGTGACCCCGTACGGGAATCCCCCCAGGGGCGGGCTCCTCGACGGCCTCGACAGCGACCGTGGCGACGGCGGCGGGCACCTTCTCCATCGCCGCAGCGGTCTCCGCAACCGGAGTGGGAGCAGAACCGCTCTCCTCCGCGGCCAGCGCCAACGCGCCCTTCGTCCGCAACGGGACCTCCTTGATGAAGACGGAGAAGACGAGCGCGAGGAGGGCGGCCGGGGCGGCGTAGAGGAAGACGTCGCCGATGCCGTGGCCGTACGCGCCCTCGATGACCGTGCGCAGCGGCGCGGGCAGGGAGTCGAGGTCGGGGATGGTGTTGGAGGTCGAACCGGAGAGCGCCGAGGCGTACTTCGGGTCGAGGGTGGCCAGGCCGTCCTTGAGGTGGTCGGCGATCCGGTGACTGAGGACCGCGCCCAGCGCGGAGACGCCGATCGCGCCGCCGAGGGAGCGGAAGAAGGTGACCACCGAGCTGGCGACGCCCAGGTCGGAGGGGGAGACCTGGTTCTGGGTGCAGAGCACGAGGTTCTGCATCATCATGCCGACGCCGAGGCCGAGCAGGGCCATGTAGATGGCGACGTGCCAGTAGGCGGTGTCGTAGCGCAGGGTGCCGAGCAGGCCGAGACCGGCCGTCACCAGCACACCGCCGGCGAGCAGCCAGGCCTTCCAGCGTCCCGTACGGGTGATGACCTGGCCGGAGACGGTGGAGGCGACGAACAGGCCGCCGATCATCGGGATCGTCATGACGCCGGACATGGTCGGCGACTTGTCGCGGGCCAGCTGGAAGTACTGGCTGAAGAAGATGGTGCCCGCGAACATCGCGACGCCGACGAAGAGCGAGGCGAGGGAGGCGAGGGTGATCGTGCGGTTGCGGAAGAGGCGCAGCGGGATGATCGGCTCGCTGGCCTTCGACTCGACGAGGACGAAGATCCCGAGCAGGGCGACCGTGCCGCCGAGCATCGCGCCGGTCTGCCAGGACATCCAGTCGTACTTGTCACCGGCGAAGGTCACCCAGACGAGCAGGAGGCAGACGGCCGCGGTGATGAAGAAGGCGCCGAACCAGTCGACCTTGGCCTGACGCTTGACGACGGGCAGGTGGAGCGTCCGCTGGAGCACGATGAGCGCTATGACGGCGAAGGGGACGCCGACGTAGAAGCACCAGCGCCAGCCGAGCCAGCTGGTGTCGGTGATGACACCGCCGATCAGTGGGCCGCCGACCATCGCGGTCGCGAAGGTGGCGCCGAGGTAGCCGTTGTAGCGTCCGCGCTCACGCGGGGAGATCATCGCGGCGAGGATGATCTGGGCGAGGGCGGACAGACCGCCCATGCCGATGCCCTGCACGGCACGGAAGCCGATGAGCATGGCGGCGTTCTGGGAGAGACCGGCGGCGGCCGACCCGAGCACGAAGATGACGAGCGCGAGCTGGATCAGCAGCTTCTTGGAGAAGAGGTCGGCGAGCTTGCCCCACAGCGGGGTGGACGCGGTCATCGCGAGCAGCGACGCGGTCACGACCCAGGTGTAGGCGTTCTGGCCGCCGCCGAGGTCCTTGATGATGTCGGGCAGGGCGTTGGAGACGATCGTCGACGACAGGATCGCGACGAACATGCCGAGCAGCAGTCCGGTCAGCGCTTCCATGATCTGCCGGTGCGACATCGGCGCGCCGTCGGCGGAGCCGTGGGAGACCTGGGAGCCTCCCCCGTGCCTGGCGTGAGCCGCCCGCACACCGGCCGGTGTGGTGGTTGCCATTGAGCTTCCTTGTCTGTTTCCGCGCGTGTACGTCTTCTGCGTGTACGTCTTCGAGGCGTACGTCTGCTACGTGTGCTGCGTCGTCTGGTGGGCGTGGGCGTGGGAGTGGGCGCCGAAGCTGTCCCGGAGCCGCGCCATGAGCCGGACGAGCTGTCCGACCTCCTCGTCGCTCCAGTCGGCGAGCCGGTGGGCGAGCAGTTCGGTGGTCCGCCGCGACAGCTCGCCGATCTGCGCGTGCCCCGAAGAGGTCAGCCGCAGAATGCGGGAGCGCTTGTCGGCGGGGTCGGGGAGCCGTTCGATCCAGCCGCGTCCGGCGACGTGGGCGACATGGCGGCTGGTCACGGACATGTCGACGGCGAGCAGCTCGGCGAGCCGGCTCATCCGCATGTCCCCGTGCCGGTCGAGCAGCGTCAGCACGGCGGCGGAACCGCCGGGACACTCGGGCGGCATGATCCGCCCCAACTCCCGCTTCACGGCCCCGAAGGCACTGAACTGACGCACCAACTCCTCGTACTGCGCCTGCTCTGCCATCACACCCCCTGAAGTCCGCGTCTGAAGTCCGTCTCTTTATTTGTTGCTTGGGGCAACCATAAGAACGATTGGTTGCTACAGGCAAATGAAATGGGGAGGAGGTGGACTAAAAACTTGGCAAAGGCAAGTATTGGCGAACGTAAACGCGCAGGTGGGAGCGGTGAGGGAGGGGCCCCACTTGGGTGAGCCCCGCCAGGTTCGCTAGGGTCTCCCACCATGGCCAACACCCAGGGCCCCGAGGGCAACTACGACCCCGCGGGCAGCACCCAGATGTTCCGAGCGTTCGTCGACGAAACCCCCCAGGGCGGCAGCCGCCAGGCCCCGGCCCCGGCGGGCCCCCGCATCGGCCTGATCATCGGCGTGGTCGTCGCCGTGGCGGTCGTCGCCGCGGTGGCTTGGCTGGCGCTGAAGTAAGGAAGGGCGGGGCGACTTCCTCGCGCGGGACAGCGACGTCCCGCGCTTTGTCGTGTCTGCGGGTCGGTCGGGTCCTTCAGTCCGCCAGGGCGGGGGCGGTCCGTGATCGGCCGGCTGGTCTGTCGGCTCGGTGGCACGGGCAGTCGCAACGGTCGCAACAGGGGCGGCCCGGTGGGGGACTGCCAGGGCAGGCGGTGTTCGACCGTTCCGGAGCACTGCCCGTGCAGGTCCGCGTGCTCGGCGTGGAGTGAGGCCACCTCGCAGGGCGGCTGTAGCTGACGCGGGGTGTGGCCCCGGCCGGTCATCGCTCCTCCGGGGTGTCGTACGCGCCGATCGCATCGTCCGGGTCGAGGTCGAGGTCGAGGTCGAGGTCGAGTTCGGTGGCGCCGGCCTCGGGCAACCGGGCGCCCCGGCTGTCCGCGACGCGTTTCACGTCCCGCAGGGACTCGCTCATCCGGGCCAGCGTGAACCGGAGTTGGTCTGCGGTGACCCTGTCGTCGTCGAGCAGATCGGCGGCATGGTCGAGGAGTTCCCCCGCCATGCCGAGTTGTACGGCCTCGATGCCGTCCGCTACGCGCCACAGATAGCCGGTTCAGTCGCTGAACCTTGCTGCTACGTGCGAATAGCGCCAAGACGGGCCTGAGGTGGCTGTCTTGTGCGAATCGCCTACGGCACGAAGGAACAGCTGCAGCTGCACGAGAAGGCCGCCGACATCGCAAGCGAGCGGCACAGGTCCCGCAGGTCGGCGATGGCAGGAAGCTGGCGGGCTACGTCATAGACAGTCGCGGGCTCATCCAACCGGATGCCTCTGACATCATCCGTCCCTTTGCCAGGCGTCAGGCTCAGTTGCAATTCCGGCGCCAGGCAGGGCGACGCACGACAGTTGAATGCGCGAGCCGGCCGGTGTCGCCCCCTACGCCCACTCCACCCCGACCACCCGCGTCTCCACCCGCATCCCCCAAGGCACGCGCCACTCCTCCACGCACACCGTCCAGGACTCTTCCCTCGTCGCCCCCGGCTGGATCGGCACAGGCAGCGCCACCTTCGACTCGATCGTCGCCCAGTCGATGCCGAGCAGGTCGATGATGTGCGTGCCGAAGGTCACCGTGCCCGAACGGACCGGCGTGCCACCGGTGTTGTGGAAGGCGAGCGTCACCTTCTCGCACCAGCGTTTGTCCGTGGGCGTGAGGACGGGCGCGCTCGTGGTCAGACGGGCGGGACCGACGGGCGGCGACGATTCCGGTGTTGGTACCGGTGTTGGTGTTGGTGTCTGCGCCGGTTCGGAGGGCGCGGGCATGGCCGACGGGGAACTCGTGCCCGTACGGGTGGAGTTGCCGCTCGGTTCTCCAGGAGTGGGCGATCCGGGGCCGGTTGGGCCTGTTGCCGATGCGCGCGGCCGACTCTCCTGTGCCGAGGGAGACTTGGGCGGCGCGGATTCCCGCTCCGGTCCCTCCAGCGGTACGAACGTCACCTCCCCGGTGGGAGCGACCGCCGTACCGCCGCTCGCCGGGCGCTCGACCGCAACGTACCCCTCGCCCTGTCCGTCACCGCCCCCGCACGCCACCAACAGCCCTGCCAGGGTGCAGGTCGCGATGGCCGCCGAGGTGGTCAGGGCGATGGTGCCCCGGCGGTCATGCGTCGTACGGGTCGGGCGAAGCATCGCGACATCGTCGCTGATGCTCCGTCAGAAGTGAACCCCAAGTGCCCGACTCAACGAGCCTCAGTCCGAGATCAGGCCCTCGCGCAGCTGGGACAGGGTCCGGGTCAGCAGGCGGGACACGTGCATCTGGGAGATGCCGACCTCCTCGCCGATCTGCGACTGGGTCATGTTGGCGAAGAAGCGCAGCATGATGATCCGGCGCTCGCGCGGCGGGAGTTTGGCCAGCAGCGGCTTGAGGGACTCGCGGTACTCCACGCCCTCCAGCGCCGTGTCCTCGTAGCCGAGGCGGTCCGCCAGGGAGCCCTCGCCGCCGTCGTCCTCCGGGGCCGGGGAGTCCAGGGACGAGGCCGTGTACGCGTTGCCGACCGCGAGGCCGTCGACGACGTCCTCCTCGGACACGCCCAGGACCGCGGCGAGTTCGGTGACCGTCGGCGAGCGGTCCAGCTTCTGGGCGAGTTCGTCGCTGGCCTTGGTGAGGGCCAGGCGCAGTTCCTGGAGGCGGCGCGGGACCCGGACGGACCACGAGGTGTCGCGGAAGAACCGCTTGATCTCGCCCACGACCGTCGGCATCGCGAACGTCGGGAACTCGACGCCGCGTTCGCAGTCGAAGCGGTCGATCGCCTTGATCAGGCCGATGGTGCCGACCTGGACGATGTCCTCCATCGGCTCGTTGCGGGAGCGGAAGCGGGCCGCCGCGTACCGCACGAGGGGGAGATTCAGCTCGATGAGGGTGTCCCGGACGTACGCACGCTCGGGGCTGTTCTCGTCGAGGGCGGCGAGCCGCAGGAACAGGGAACGGGACAGGGTGCGGGTGTCGATGGCTCCCGTGGCCGGCGGAGCCGGCGGGAGGGCCGGGACGGCCGGGGCTGCCTCTGCCTCGACCTCCACTACGAGGGCCGGGACGTCGTGAAGCTCGGCGGGCGCCGACTCGCTCTTCGTGAGCGTGAGCACCTTCGAGCTGCCCTGGTCTGCGGACATGCCACCCCCTTTGGGTCGCGGACGGTCGCGGCGGACGCTCCCGTCTGAGGAACGCAGCCTTCACCTGAATACCGGAGCCGAAGCCACGGCAAACGCTCTTCCGGCAGAATGTCACATGTCGGCAACACGCTGTAGTGACATGTCGACATGTAAGACACGAATCAGCCCTGGAAAGAGGGGGTCTGACGGTTTTTCACCCCAGAACCGCGAGGAAGTACGCCACTGGGCGATTCGCTCTCCCAGGTGACGTCTCGATCCTGTGTCCGGTTCTCCCCGGACCGCCCCCGTGGTGACTCGTGTGACTCCTGCGGCGACGCCCGCAGCCACTCCCGCGACTACGCCTCGATGCGGTTCGCCGAACGCAGTCGCGCGAAGCTGCGGGCCAGCAGCCGGGACACATGCATCTGGGAGACGCCCAGTTCCGCGCTGATCTGCGACTGGGTGAGGTTGCTGTAGTAACGCAGCAAAAGGATCCGCTGCTCGCGCTCGGGGAGTTGGACCAGGAGATGGCGGACCAGATCGCGGTGCTCCACGCCGTCCAGCGCCGGGTCCTCGTAGCCGAGCCGGTCGACCAGACCGGGCAGGCCGTCGCCCTCCTGGGCCGCCTCCAGCGAGGTTGCGTGGTACGAGCGGCCCGCCTCGATGCAGGAGAGCACGTCGTCCTCGCTGATCCGCAGCCGCTCGGCGATCTCGGCGGTCGTCGGGGTACGCCCGAACGCGGTCGTCAGATCCTCGGTCGCGCCGTTGACCTGCACCCACAACTCGTGCAGCCGGCGCGGTACGTGGACCGTGCGGACGTTGTCCCGGAAGTACCGCTTGATCTCGCCGATGACCGTCGGCATCGCGAACGTCGGGAACTGCACACCCCGGTCCGGGTCGAACCGGTCGATGGCGTTGATCAGCCCGATGGTGCCGACCTGGACGACGTCCTCCATCGGCTCGTTGCGGGAGCGGAAGCGGGCGGCCGCGTAGCGCACGAGCGGGAGGTTCGCCTCGATGAGCGCCCCTCGCACGCGGTTGTGCTCCGGCGTACCCGGGTCCAGGACCTTGAGCTGGCCGAAGAGCACCTGGGTGAGCGCTCGGGTGTCCGCGCCGCGGCTCCGCGGTGGGGCGGGCTCCTGGGGAGCGACCTCCAGGGGAGTGGCCTCCTGTGGCGCGGTCTGCTGTGGTGCGGCTTCCTGGGGTGGCGCAGTACTGGCCGACACGGTCAACGCCACCTCTTCATCGGTCAACTCTTCATCGGTCAACTCATCCGTCAAAAGCGGTCATAGCATCACAAGACATGTGCACTGTGTGCAAGCACCCCATAACACCGTGTTGAGTAAGGTTTGGTGCATAAGGCGCGAAAAGGCCCCACACCGTTCCGGTGCGGGGCCAGTTGCGTGCTCGGCCTAGAACTCGTAGTCGGCGATCACCCACGTGGCGAACTCGCGCCACTGTGCCGCGGCCGCCTGGTGGGCCGGGTGCTCCAGGTACCGCTTGAGCGCGTCCGTGTCGTCGACCGCCGAGTTGATCGCGAAGTCGTAGGCGATGGGGCGGTCGGTGATGTTCCAGGCGCACTCCCAGAAGCGGAGTTCGTCGATCTGCCCGGACAGGGCGCGGAAGGCCTCGACACCTGCCACGACCCGCGGTTCGTCGCGCTGGACGCCCTCGTTGAGCTTGAAGAGGACCAGATGGCGGATCACATGTACTCCTCTACTTGGCGCCGTCGGCGATCCAGGTCATGAAGTCCCCTATGGCACTGGCCGCGTTCGAGACTCCCTCGAACGCCATCTCGACGTATTCGGCCGCCTTCTGCGGGTCCGTGATGATCACGTACAGCACGAAGACCACGAGCACATAGACGGCGATCTTCTTCGAATTCACCGCCACCGCGGCCTCCCCTCAGACCAGACCAGACCACACCCGACTGATGTCGCACGAAGGGCCCCGCCGTCCGGCGAGGCCCTTCTACAGCGGTAGCGGAGGGATTTGAACCCTCGGTGACTTGCGCCACACTCGCTTTCGAGGCGAGCTCCTTCGGCCGCTCGGACACGCTACCGAGACAGACCTTACAGCACGGTGCGGCGTGCTCCGAAATCCGTTTTTAGTTCCGGAAGAAGTCGGTCAGGAGGCGCGCGCAGTCGTCCGCGAGGACGCCGCCGATCACCTCGGGGCGGTGGTTGAGGCGGCGGTCGCGGACGACGTCCCAGAGGGAGCCGGCCGCGCCCGCCTTCTCGTCGCGGGCGCCGTAGACGACCCGGTCGACCCGGGACTGCACGAGGGCGCCCGCGCACATCGTGCAGGGCTCCAGCGTCACGACGAGCGTGCAGCCGGACAGCCGCCACTCACCGAGGTCGGCCGCGGCCCGCCGGATCGCGAGGACCTCGGCGTGCGCGGTCGGATCGCCCGTCGCCTCGCGCTCGTTGTGCCCGGTCGCGAGGACGGTCGTACCGTCGGCGGCCAGGACGACGGCACCGACGGGGACGTCACCGCCGAGGACGGCCCGCCCGGCCTCGGCCATGGCGAGCCGCATCGCGGCCCGCCATGGATCACGTACGGGGTCGGGCGCCCCCTCGACGGTCAGGCCCTGTTCGTTCAGCGCACCGTCTCCAGGACCTCCGACGCTCCGAGGGCCTCGGCGATCGCGCTCAGCGCGTCGTCGGCGTCCAGGGCGCGCAGTTCCTTCTCGCCGACGCCGAGGTCGTCGAGGATCTCGGTGTCGCCGACGGGGCCGTGCGGCACCGCCTCGGCGGAGGTGCCGGCCTCGTCGTCATCGTCGGATTCGGCGTCCGGATCGCTGTCCGATTCACCGTCCTCGGTGCCGTCGAGGTCGAGGGCGTCCAGATCTGTATCGAGGTCGTCCGGATCGCGGCCGAGCAGCTCGGCCGTGAGCAGGATCTCGCCGTACGAGCTACGGGCAGCGGCGGCGGCGTCCGAGACGTAGATCCGGGGGTCGTCCTCGCCGTCGACGCGGACGACGCCGAACCAGGCGTCCTCCTGCTCGATGAGCACCAGCACCGTGTCGTCCTCGGGGGAGGCTTCACGGGCCAGTTCGGCCAGGTCCGACAGCGTTTCCACATCGTCGAGTTCTGTGTCGCTCGCTTCCCACCCGTCTTCGGTGCGCGCGAGCAGTGCGGCGAAGTACACCGTGACTCTCCCACTGGTCCTAGGCGTGCCGGTTGGGGGTCCCCCCGGCGGAGGCTTTGGGTGGGGAATGCTGTGCGCCGAGCCCCACCCACTCGGAATCGTGGCAGAAACGGAGCGTTCAGGGGACGTCTTCGGCACCCTGTGTCCGGCTCTTTTGATCGCTTGTCGGCCGAGCCCTTCACCAGCGCTCTCGTTGCCGCCACCAGCGGATCGTAACCGGCTTCCCTGGCCGCCCCCGCACGGCCACCCCTTCAACGCGCCTACTACCAGCGGAACGTACGCATGCGCATGGCGTGGCGGAGGCGGGCGGTCTTGGCGCGGCGGGGCTGGACACGGTCGCGCAACTCGCGCGCCTCGGTCAGCTCGCGCAGGAAGACGGCCCGGCGCCGACGCCGCTCGGCCTCGGTCTCCGACGATTTCTGTTCCCGGTCCTCCCGGGCGGGTTCCCGGTTCGGTTCACGGTCAGGCACAGGCAGACACCCCCAGTCCGTCCCCCCTGGTCCATCCCTCCCACTTTCCCTCCGTCGGGCGGTTTGATGCCAGCGGAAGGGTGATCGGGGAGCCGAGCCCCCGCGCAGGACCACGGCTACTGTTAGGGCCATGCGTCTTCACGTCGTCGACCACCCTCTGGTCGCTCACAAGCTCACCACGCTGCGCGACCAGCGCACCGACTCCGCGACCTTCCGCCGTCTCGCAGACGAGCTGGTCACCCTGCTCGCCTACGAGGCCACGCGCGACGTGCGTACCGAACAGGTCGACATCACGACGCCGGTCGCCTCGACCACGGGCGTCAAGCTGTCCCACCCGCGCCCGCTGGTCGTGCCGATCCTGCGGGCCGGCCTCGGCATGCTGGACGGCATGGTCCGGCTGCTACCGACCGCCGAGGTGGGCTTCATGGGCATGGTGCGCGACGAGGAGACGCTCCAGGCGTCCACGTACGCCACCCGGATGCCGGAGGACCTCTCGGGCCGCCAGGTGTACGTCCTCGACCCGATGCTCGCCACCGGCGGCACCCTGGTCGCGGCGATCCAGGAGCTGATCAAGCGCGGCGCCGACGACGTGACGGCCGTGGTCCTGCTGGCCGCCCCGGAGGGCGTCGAGATCATGGAACGCGAGCTGGCAGGCACCCCGGTGACAGTCGTGACGGCCTCGGTCGACGAGCGCCTCAACGAACACGGCTACATCGTCCCGGGCCTGGGAGACGCGGGAGACCGCCTCTACGGCGCGGCTGAGTAGGCGCGCCCCTTTAGGAGCGCGGGGAACTGCGCGACCAGCCACGACGGCGCCGCAGCCGAACAACGCACATCGCGGGATCGTTCAGCAACCCTTAGGCGTGCCGGACGGCACCGGCGCAGGCCTGGCCAGCGCAGCCAATGCCTGGTCAGCCTCCTGCTTATTGGTCAGCGCCGTGAACTTCGTCCCGATGAGCAGGTCGACCTCGGTGGCCGACGCCCGCGCGTCGGTCTTCACCTGCGCCCCGGCCAGCTGCGTGCCGAGCACGGGCAGCGCGGCCTGGGCGGCCGACTTCGCGCCGAGCACCATTCCGGCGCCGGCGATCTTCTTGTCGTAGGCCTTGGTCGCGTTGCCGACGTCGCCGATACGGAAGCCGCGCTTCCGCAGCTCGTCCGCCGCCTGTTTGGCGAGGCCGCTGCGGGGCGTGGCGTTCAGGACGTTGACGGTGATCTGGCCGGGCTTGGGCAGCGCTCTGGCGGCCGTCGTCGCCGAGGGCGAGGGGCTCGCCTTGGAGGCGCAGTCCGACTTGGGGCCCGCTGCCGTGGCCTTGCTGCCGCCGCCCGTGAAGACGTCGATGAGCTGCAAGGTGCCCCAGCCGATCAGGCCGAGGGCGGCGACGGAGGCCACGAGTCCGAGCACGAGTCTGCGGCGTCCCCGGGGTCGGCGCATCCGCGGGTACTTGTCCCCCGTGATGCGGTACTGGCCGCCCATTCCGGGGGGAGTCAGCATGCTCATGGGCGCAGCGTAGTGCGCCTTGGCGGTGATGCCTACTAAATGATCATTGACCTGGCCCGGGTAGTACCCGAAAGGGCCAATAAGGCCAGTGAAAGAGGGTGGGGACGGACGTCAGTCCAGTTCCAGCACGCGTGCGTGCAGCACCTGGCGTTGCTGGAGGGCCGCCCGGACCGCGCGGTGCAGACCGTCTTCCAGATACAGGTCGCCCTGCCACTTCACGACATGCGCGAAGAGGTCGCCGTAGAACGTGGAGTCCTCGGCGAGCAGGGTTTCCAGGTCGAGCTGGCCCTTGGTCGTCACGAGCTGATCGAGGCGGACCGGGCGCGGCGCGACGTCCGCCCACTGCCGGGTGCTTTCCCGGCCGTGGTCGGGGTACGGCCGGCCGTTTCCGATGCGCTTGAAGATCACACGGAAAGCCTACCGGTCCAGACGTTCCGGGCGCAGCCATGGAGACGGAGTGCGACGCTGGAAAAGATGCCGTAAAGCGGGGCAAACCGGAACAGGGGTCTGACATGAGCGACCGCGAGACCGCGCCATCGGCCACCGCAGGGACCGCCGCGGAGTCTTTGCCACCGGCAAACGCGCCCGGATCACCACCCCGCGCGCCGGGGAGCGCTCCCGCACTCCCCCAGCAGGCCCTGGAGATTGCTTCCGGATACGCCTTCACCGGCCCGGCGCTCGATCTGGGCGCCCTGATCTGGGACGGGACCTGCCTCCCGGACGCCCAGATCCGCATCCCCCTCCCCATGCTCAACCGGCACGGTCTGGTCGCGGGGGCCACCGGAACCGGCAAGACCAAGACGCTCCAACTGGTCGCGGAACAGCTCAGCGCCCAAGGTGTGCCCGTTTTCCTGGCCGATGTGAAGGGCGACGTCTCCGGGATCTCGGCGCCGGGGGAGATGAACGACCGGGTTCGGGCCCGTTCCGCCGAGGTGCACCAGCGGTGGACGGCGACCGGATTCCCCGCCGAGTTCTACGCCCTCGGTGGCATCGGCCACGGCATCCCGGTCCGCGCCACCATCACCAGCTTCGGCCCGGTGCTGCTCTCCAAGGTCCTCCAGCTCAACCAGACCCAGGAGCAGTCGCTCGGCCTGATCTTCCACTACGCCGACCAGAAGGGCCTTGAGCTGCTCGACCTCAAGGACCTGAGAGCGGTCGTCGCCTTCCTCACCTCCGACGAGGCCAAGGCCGAGCTGAAGAACATCGGCGGCCTATCGACGGCCACGGCCGGGGTGATCCTGCGTTCCCTCACCGCCTTCGAGGCGCAGGGCATGGCGGACTTCTTCGGCGAGCCCGAGTTCGACACGGCCGAGCTGCTGCGCACGGCGCCGGACGGCCGGGGCCTGATCTCGCTCCTCGAACTGCCCGCCGTACAGGACCGGCCGCAGCTGTTCTCGACCTTCCTGATGTGGCTGCTGGCCGACCTCTTCCACGACCTCCCGGAGGTCGGCGACGCCGACAAGCCGAAGCTCGTCTTCTTCTTCGACGAGGCGCATCTGCTCTTCAACGACGCGTCGAAGGCATTCCTGGACGCGATCACACAGACCGTCCGGCTCATTCGCTCGAAGGGGGTGGGCATCTTCTTCGTGACGCAGACGCCGCGAGACGTCCCCTCCGACGTCCTCGCCCAGCTCGGCAACCGCGTCCAGCACGCGCTGCGCGCCTTCACCCCGGACGACCAGAAGGCCCTCAAGGCCACGGTGAAGACGTTCCCGAACTCGCCGTACGACCTGGAGGAACTGCTCACCGGCCTCGGCACGGGCGAGGCGGTGGTCACCGTACTGAGCGAGAAGGGCGCCCCGACGCCGGTCGCCGCGACCCGTCTGCGCGCCCCCGAGTCGCTGATGGGCCCGGTCGAGGCCACCGTTCTCGACGAGGCGGTCAGGTCCTCGCAGCTGTACGCACGTTACGCACAGGCTGTGGACAGAGAGTCGGCGTACGAGAAGCTGACGGCCGCCCAGTCCTCCGGGGGTGCCAAGGGCCCGGACGAGATGAAGCCCACGAAGCCCAAGGAGGCCAAGACACCTAGGGCTCCCAAGGAGGACCCCTCCGTCGTCCAACAGGTGGTGGGCAGCGGCATGTTCAAGTCGCTCGCCCGTTCCGTGGGCACCCAGATCGGGCGGGAGATCACCCGCTCCCTCTTCGGGACGGCACGGCGGAGGCGGTAGCCACCAGGGTCCCGCCCCCGCCGCCCGGTCAGCGGCCCGGCTCCTTCGCGGGCTGCTCCGGCTTGGCCTCCTTGACCTGCGGTTTCGGTGCGTTGCGTACGGCCTCGGCGCGCAGCAGGGCGCGCAGGACCGCGTAGGGGTCGATCGCCATGGGGGTTGTTCCTTGTCCCGTTGACTGACAGATGGACCGGGGAGCCGGTTCTGTCAGCAGCGCAGGACCACCGAGCGCGGGGCGCGCGGCGAAGGAGCGGCGGGAGGCGTGCGGGTCGGCAGGGGCCGGGCGGTGGGACCCGCGATCGGGACGGGTACGGGCCGCAGTGGTACGACGGAACGGCCGGTGCCCCGTGTCACCGGCCGTAGCACGGTGTCCAGGACGTCGTACTCGAAGACCGCCGAGCCGCTCTCGGCCGCCGCCACAGAGGCGGGCACCGTCTGCGCGCCCGCGTGCCCGCCCGGCATGGACAGGGCGAGCAGCAGGACGAACGCCCGCAGCCAAGCACGCCGACGGGCTTGCGATGCGACGGTGCTCACGGGGTTTGTCTCCCGTGCGGAGTACGTCGTTCATCACATCGGCGGGGAGAACCGCCCGCTTGGCCTACTTGCCGGCGGCCTTCGCTGCCTTGGCCGCCGCCTTCATCTCCTGCTTGTGGGCGCGCACCTTGGTCAGGGACTCGGGGCCGGTGATGTCGGCGACGGAGCGGAAGGACTTCGGTTCGCCGTAGGCGCCCGCCGCCTCGCGCCAGCCCTTGGGCTGGACGCCGAGCTGCTTGCCGAGGAGGGCCAGGAAGATCTGGGCCTTCTGCTTGCCGAAGCCGGGCAGGTCGGTGAGGCGCTTCAGCAGCTCCGGCCCGGTCGCCGCGTCCCGCCAGACGCCCTCGGCGTCACCGTCGTAGTGCTCGACGAGGTACTGACAGAGCTGCTGGATGCGCTTGGCCATCGAGCCCGGGTAGCGGTGCACGGCCGGCTTGTCGGAGAGGAGCGCGGCGAAGGCCTCGGGGTCGTACGCCGCGATCTCGTGCGCGTCGAGATCGTCGGCGCCGAGGCGCTGCGCGATTGTCGCCGGCCCTTTGAACGCCCACTCCATCGGCACCTGCTGATCAAGCAGCATGCCGGTCAGCGCGGCGAGCGGGCTGCGGCCGAGAAGCGCGTCGGCCTCGGGGTCCTGGGCGAGGTGGAGAGTGACGTCCATGGTCCGATCATGCCCCGATCGCGGCCGGGTTGCGCGGTTGCCCGCTACGGCCGCCAGTACCCCAGCCCGTGCACCCGCTGCTTCGGCAGCCCCGCCTCCTTGCGGAAGTAGCTCGTCAGGGCCCGGGTCGTGGCCGTGTCGCAGGCGATCCAGACGTACGGGTCGGCGCTGTGCCGGAGGAGGTCGGGGAAGGCCGCGCGGACCTCGGCGACCAGGTGGGCGCCCGCGTCCCGGCGGGGGACCGGGCGGATGTCGTGGTGGTCGGCCGTGGTGCGGAAGGGGTAGCTGTCGGCGCCGTGGTCCGACTCGAACCAGATCGTCGCCGGGGCCGAACCCAGGGTGTCGAGGAGGGAGTTGAGCGCGGGCAGCGAGGCCGGATCGCCTATCGCGAAGACGTGCGAGGGTTCCGGCTGGGGCCGCGTGAAGCCGGTTCCCTGGACCGTCGCCTCGATGGTGTCACCGGGCTTCGCCGCCCGCGCCCAGTCGCTGGCGCATCCTTCGTGGAGCGCGAATTCGAGGCTGAACGTGCCCGGCTCGGGGTCCGGGTCGACCAGCGTGTACGCCCGCTGGTGCGGCTTGCCCGCGTTGTCGAACCACAGCCGGACCCACATCGTGGGGTGGACGCCGGTGGCGGCGAGCATGCCGCCGTCGGTGAGGTGGAGGCGCCGGTAGCGCGGGGAGACGTCCTCGGCGCCCGTCACGGTGAACACGAAGTCCTTGCCGCGGAAGAGCTTCAGGACCGCGCCCTCCCAGCCGTGCCCCTGCCGCTGCCCCTGTGCCATGGCTTTTTCACCCCTCGCGTACGATTCCACCACAACTTACTTAGGTAAGGCTAACCTAAAGCACAGTTTCAGGCGCCAGTGAGGACACGGATATGGCCACCGAGATCTACCGCGACGCCTGGGGGATCCCGCACCTGCGTGCGGGCGACGCGTATGAACTCGCCCGTGGCCAGGGCCGCGTCACTGCCCTCGACCGGGCCTGGCAGCTGGAGGTCGAGCGTCACCGCGCGCAGGGCACCTCGGCCGCGTTCCTCGGCGCCGAGGCCGTCGGCTGGGACGTGTTCGCCAGACGCGCCCGCCTCGACGACACCGCGAGACGCTGCTACGCCGCCCTGGAGAGACGTGACCCCGAAACCGCCGCCTGGGTACGGGCGTACGCGGATGGCGTGAACGAGGGGTTGGAGGAAGGGGGCGCCACCGCGCCCGAGTTCGCCGCGACCGGGCTCGCCCCCGGCCGCTGGGAGCCCTGGACCCCGCTCGGGATCTGGCTCGCCACGCACATCCTGTTCTCCGGGTTTCCGGCCAAGCTCTGGCGGGAGCAGGTCGTGCGGCACCTCGGCGCCGACGCCATCGGCCTGTTCGCCACCGACGGTCCCGGTACCTCCGGCAGCAACGGCTGGGTGGTCAGCGGTGAACGGTCGGTCACCGGGCTGCCGTTGCTCGCGGGCGATCCGCACCGGTACATCGAGGATCCCGGGGTCTATCAGCAAGTGCGGCTGTCCTGCCCGGAGTTCGACGTCGTCGGGCTGGCCGTCCCTGGCGTCCCCGGCATCGCCCACTTCGGGCACACCGGCACGGTCGCCTGGGCCATCACCAACGCCATGGCCGACTACCAGGATCTGTATGTGGAGCGAATTCGCCGTACGGGGGCGGGAGTTGAGGCCCTCGATCCGGATGGGGAGTGGCGGCCCGCCGATGTGCGGGTAGAGGTCGTCGAGGTCGCGGGCGGGGAGTCCGTCGAGGTGGAGGTGATCGAGACCGGGCGGGGGCCGGTGGTGATCGGCAGCGCCGACGATGATGATGCAGAAACGATTAGTCTGCGCTACCCGCCCCGCGTCACCGGCGACCTCGGCTTCTCCGCTCTCCTCCCTCTCCTCCGCTCCCGTCGCGTCGCCGACATCGACCGTGCCCTCGATCTCTGGGCCGAGCCCGTCAACGTCGTCCAGGCCGCCGACACCGAGGGCGGGCTGCTGCACCGGGTCGCCGGGCACGTCCCCGTACGCGCCGAGGCCAACCGGACCCGGCTCGTGCCGGCTTGGGAGCCCGGGCACGAGTGGCACGGCCGGCACGAGACGCCGTACGGCACCGTCGACGACGGTCTCGCCGTCATGGCCAACCAGCGCGGCCCCGCGACCCCCCTCGGCGTCGAGTTCGCGCCGCCGCACCGGGCGGACCGTATCCGCGCTCTGTTGGAGGAGAAGGACCAGTGGTCGGCGGGCGACCTGCCCGTCCTCCACATGGACACCCACCTTGCCTCCGCCGCGCCGCTCCTCGATCTCCTTGCCGGACTGGACGGACTGACCCCGCACGAGGACGCCCTCCGCGGCCAACTCCTGCGCTGGGACCGCCGGATGGACGCCGACAGCACGGAGGCGGCGACCTACGCGGCCCTGCGTTCCGCCGTCGTACGCCGCCTCGCCGCCCACCCCGCCTTCGCCGCACTGGCCGTTCCGCCCGCGTACCCGGAGGTCTTCCTCCCCTGGCTCGCCCTGCTCCCCCGGATCGGCTTCGCGCTCGAAGGGCTCCTGCGGGCGCGGGAGTTGTACGGGATCGATCGTGCCGCCCTGGTGAGAGAAGCCGTCGCCGAGGTGGCCGCCGACCCGGGCTCCGGCTCCGAGACCTGGGGCGAGCGGCACCGGCTGGTCCCCTGGCGGGCGCTCGGCAGCACCTCGTACGACGAACCGGGGCTCTCCGGAGACCACGACTGCGTGCTCTGCACCTCCGCCGTTCCCGGGCTCACCGATCTCAGCGCGCGGGGGCCCGCCGCGAGGTACGTCTGGGATCTGGCCCGGCGTGAGGACAGTCTGTGGGTGGTGCCCTTCGGGGCCTCCGGGGTTCCGGGCTCCGACCATCACCGCGATCAACTGCCCCTGTGGACAAGGGGGGACCTCGTCCCGGTCGTCACCGACTGGGCGCGGCTCACAAGGGAGTACCCGCCGGTTTCTTCGTACGGGGGTCGCGTGGCCGTTCATGAGCAGGTGGTCGACGGGTTCGGTACCGTGCGCGTGCTGCGGCTCGACCCCCTCGCCGATGCCGGGGTCGTGCACGGCTGGGTGAGTGAGCCGCGGGCCGGGTTCTGGGGGATGAGCGGGCTGAGCGAGGAGCAAGTCGCCGAGATCTACCGTCACTTGGACACCCTCGACACCCATCACGCCTATCTGCTGGTCAAGGACGGTACGGCGGTCGGGCTGCTCCAGACCTATGAGCCCGAGGCCGACCGGGTGAGCGAGTGCTACACCGTCGAGCCCGGCGACATCGGCGTCCATCTGCTGCTCGCGCCCGCCGGGGCGGAGGGCCGGCGGGCAGGGTGGTCGGCCGCGCTGATGGGGGTGCTGGCGGAGTACGTGCTGGTCGGGCTCGGGCGGCGGCGGATCGTGGTCGACCCCGATGTGGGGAACGAGAAGGCTGTCGCCCGGTTTCTTCGGCAGGGGTTCGTCGCCGGGCCCGTTGTCGTGCTGCCCGAGATCGACCTGCCGGACGTGTATCTGCCCGAGAAGCGCGCCCAACTGGCGTTTCTTCCCTGGGAGGTAGCTTTTCCCGGGTGACTCCAGAGAACCCGGTGAACCCCGACGACCTGATCGCCCACTACGGCCTGGAGCCGATCCCGCGTGAGGGCGGGCTGTTCCGGCGTACCTGGGCGGGGCCCGAGCGGGCCGACGGGCGGCCGGAGGGCTCGGCGATCGTCGCGCTGCTGACCTCCGCGCCCGACGACTTCTCCGCGCTGCACCGGCTGCCCTCGGACGAGATCTGGCACTTCTACCTCGGCGATCCGTTGGAGATGCTGCTTCTGGCGGCGGACGGCACCTCCCGGACGGTGGTGCTCGGGCCCGGTGTCCTGGACGGGCAGGAGATCCAGGTGACCGTGCCCGCCGGTACCTGGATGGGGGCGCGGGTCGTCGAGGGCGGGGCCTGGACGTTCTTCGGGTGCACGATGGCGCCCGGGTTCACCTACGAGGGCTACGACCACGGCGACGGTGCCGAGCTGGCCGCGCGTTATCCGGCCGAGGCGGCTCGTGTCCGGGCACTGTGTCGGCCATGAGAGACATGAACCTTCTGGCAGGCCAGGTCGCCCTTGTCACCGGGGCCGGTGGTGGGATCGGGCGCGGGATCGCGTTGCGGTTCGCGGCGGAGGGGGCCGCCGTCGCCGTGCACTGCCGGACGTCGGACGAGGGTGAGCGGGACGTGGTCGCGCGGATCGGGGCGTCGGGCGGGCGGGCCGTCGTACTGCGGGGTGATCTCAGCGACGAGGACGAGTGCCGGCGGGTCGTGCGGGAGGCCGCCGAGTGGGGTGGCGGGCGGCTGGACGCGCTGGTCAACAACGCGGGTGTGCAGCCGGTCCAGGAGCTGGCCGGGATGACGGTCGCGGACTGGCGGGCGGTCGTCGACACGAACGTTCTGAGTGTGTTCGCCTGTACGCAGGCCGCGGCGGAGGTCATGCGCGGGAATGACGGTGGGGGGAGCGGTGGCGGGAGTGTTACGCACATCGCGTCCATCGAGGCCGCGCATCCGGCGGCCGGGCATGCGCATTACTGCGCTTCCAAGGCGGCCGTGGTGATGCATGCCCGCTCGGCGGCGCTCGAATACGGGCGGTACGGCGTCCGCGTCAACACCGTCTCGCCCGGGCTCGTCGACCGGGAGGGGCTGGCGGACGACTGGCCGGACGGGGTGCGGCGCTGGCAACAGGCGGTGCCCGTAGGAAGGTTGGGGCGGGCCGAGGACATCGGGGACGCGTGCGTGTTCCTCGCCTCGGGGCTGGCGTCCTGGGTCAGCGGGCACGACCTGGTCGTGGACGGAGGGATGTCCGCGCGTCCCACGTGGTGAAGGCCACGGCGAATCCCGTGTCGGCCCGGTGAGCGGGGCGTCAGGATCGTCCGTACGTATACGAGAGCCGGATTGTCCCGGAGACGGAGAAGGTACGTGGGCCGACTACGGAACGAAGGGCGCGATGACCGACGAGCCGCAGGAGGCGAGCACCCAGGGACCGACGGGTTCAACAGAGGCGGAATCCGGGGGACCCGGGGCGCCCGGGGACTTCAAAGGGTGGTGCTGCTGGGCACCATGCTGGTCCTGTTCGTCCTCGTCGGCGGGGCGGGTACCGCGTCCGCGCATGCCGCTCTCCGAGACAGCGACCCCCGTGACGGAAGCGTCCTCGACTCCGCGCCCCGACAGGTCACCCTGAGCTTCACCGAGTCCGTCGGTCTGCTCGACGACTCCTTCCGTGTCTTCGACCCCGACAGCCGACGCGTCAGCACCGGCGAGGCCGAGCATGTGAAGGGGAGTTCCGACGCGGTGCGCGTGAGCCTGCCCGAGGGGCTCGGCGAGGGCACGTTCACCGTGGCCTGGCGGGTCGTCTCGGCGGACAGCCACCCCATCTCGGGCGCCTTCACCTTCTCCATCGGCGAGCCCTCTGCCACCCCGGCCACGATCGACACCGGTCCCGTCGAGAACGCGGCCACCAGCGCCCTCTACGACATCGTCCGCTATCTGGCGTACGCGGCCCTGGCGCTGCTCGTCGGCACGGTCGTGTTCGTTCTGTTCTGCCGGCCGGCCGGCACGGACCCCCTGCGCAAACTGGTCCTGACGGGCTGGTGGACCCTCCTCGTGTCCAGCGTCGCCCTGCTCCTGCTGCGCGGCCCGTACGAGGCGGGCACCGCCCCGGCCACCGCCTTCGACCTGTCGACCCTGGAACGCACCGCGACCAGCAGGCCGGGCCTGGCACTCCTGGCCCGGATCGTCCTGCTGGCGGCAACGGCCGTACTGCTGACGGTGGTTGTACGTCGACGGCAACGTGACGGGGACAGCGGCAAACCGGTCCTCCTCGCTGCCGGGGGCGTGCTCGCCGTCGGTCTCACGCTGACCTGGGCCGCCGCCGAACACGCGTCGGCCGGTATCCAGGTGCCGGTCGCGATGGCGTCCTCGGTGCTGCATCTGCTCGCCATGGCGGCCTGGCTCGGCGGCCTCGCGGCCCTGCTCACCAGCCTCCAGGCGGCGGAGCCGCTTCCGACGTCCACCGTCGCCCGCTTCTCCCAACTCGCCTTCGTCTCCGTGACCGTCCTGACCGTCACCGGCGTCTACCAGTCCTGGCGCGGGCTGGGCTCCTGGGACGCGTTCACAGGTACGTCGTACGGGCGCATCCTGATCGCCAAGCTGTGCGCGGTGGTGTTCCTGCTGGTGGCGGCCGGGTTCTCGCGCCGCTGGACGGGGCAGTTGCTGGTGCCGGAGGCGGCGGAGGCGGCGGAGGTCGCCGAGGTCGCCGAGGCGAAGGTCGTGGAACGGGTGCCCGAGACGGTCGGTGCTCGGGTGACTTCGTCCGGCGGCGACGGTGACAGCGACGCCGCTGACGATGACGTACCTCCGGACAGCTCCTCGCCCTCCTCACCTTCCTCTCCCTCCTCCGACTCCTACCGTCGTCGGCTCCGGCGTTCCGTGCTGGTCGAAGTGGCCGTCGGGATCGCGGTGTTGGTGATCACGACGATCCTCACGGCCACCCTGCCGGGCCGGGCCGCCGCCGAGGCGGCGGAGGCCGCCCAGGACGCGCCCGCGCCCGGGGTGATCAGCGCGTCCACGACGACGATCCCCTTCGACGTCGGTACGCCGGGCGGGCACGGCAAGGTGCAGGTCACCCTCGAACCGGCCCGGGTCGGCGAGAACAGCGTGCAGGCCGTGGTGTTCGGGCCCGACGACGGTTTCGCGATCGTCCCCGAACTCCGGATCTCCTTCTCCCTCCCCAGCAAGGACATCGGCCCGCTCAATGCCGAGGTCACCGACCTGGGCGGCTACTGGGGCACCAACACCCTTCAGCTGCCGATCGCCGGCACCTGGACCATGAAGGTGACGATCCGGACCTCGGACGTGGATCAGGTGAGCGTGTCCCGGAAGGTGAAGATCAGTCCCTGACCTGGGCGAGGTGGTCGGTGAGGGTGGTGACCGACGTGAGGATCTCGGCCGGTGGCCGGGCCAGGTCCACCGCGTGCGTGGTGACGGTGATGCCGGCGTTGCGGATCGGGTGGGGGACGGGGGCGTCGCCGCGCTGGGCCGCGTACACGAGGTGGCCGTGCGGGAGGGCCAATGCCGTGCAGTAGCTGAGCAGTTGGTACATGTGCTCGTGGGGCGGCGGTGCGGCGCCGAGGTCGATGTACTTGGCGTCCACGACGGTCAGCGGGCGTCCGGCGCGGTAGAGGACCAGGTCGGGGCGGATCCGGACGCGGGAGCCCACGTCCAAGTGGTGGCGCCGGTCCTGAGGTCGGACCCGTATCCGGTACGGGACCAGGGCGGCGGTCAGGGTGTCCGTGAGGAACCGCTCGAAGACCCGGGCCAGGTCGAGGACGAAGCCGTCGGTCGTCACCGGGGTGGGGCTGTCGTGCGGCGAGATGCCGCGGTCGGTGAGGATCAGCTCCGCCAGACGCAGGGCGGGCGCGTAACGGGAGTTGAGGCGGGTCGGCGTCCAGGTGGGCAGCGGGGTGCCCGGGCGCAGGGGCGTGACCTCGGGGAGGCGTCCGGCCAGGTGGCGCAGGGTGCGGCGGGCCGTGTCCGTGACTCCGGGCAGGCGTTCCAGGCGGTGCAGCGCGGCCAGCAGGACGCGGTTCTCCGCGATGTCGGCCGTGAAGTCGTCGTAGCGGACGGCCACGGGGAGCGGCAGTCCCGTCCGGCGCAGCTGGTCGGCGGTGCGGATCCGGCCGCGTACGACGGGGAGTTCGTCGTCGGTGACGCGGTAGCCGTGCAGGACGCCGGGGTCGAGGGCGCGGCGGGCGGCACGGGCGTAGGCGTCGGCGAGGGCGGGGAGCAGGGCGTCGTCGGACGCCGACGCGGTGACCGGCTGGTCCTGCCAGGGGGTGCCCGGGGCGTGGGTGAGGAGGAACAGCAGCTGGGAGACGGGGAGTTTGGGCCGGATACGGAGTTCGACGGTGCCGTCGCCGCGTCCGAGCCGGATCAGACCGACGCGCTGCCGGCCGGAGACACGCCAGCGTCCGCCGGGGCCGGGTGCCGGGGTGAGCCGGACGAGGTCCGTGCGATTGGCGAGGGTGGCGACCTGGGCGGGGCGCAGGGCGACCAGGACACCCCGGCCGGTCTCGGTGAGGGAGATGTGGTCGGTCGTGACGGCCACCGGGTCACTCCGGTGCGGAGGACGCGGAGGGCGGAGAAGGCAGGGCGGCGCTCAGGGCGTCGAGCCCGTACTCCTCCTCGACGTCGACGCCCGTGCCGTACAGCTGGTCCTCCAGGAGGGGCAGGATCTGGGTGCTCCAGATCAGCTCCAGGCCGTCGGGGTCGGCTGCCTGGCGGTTCATCAGGTACGACGGTCCGATCGCCCGATCCGGGTCTGCCAGGCGGGAGTTGAGGGCGTCGAGGAGGTCGGCCGGGCGCTCGGGCAGGCTGTGGCGGTCCAGCCAGCGGCGCAGCAGACCGGCGACGGGCGGGCGGTCCGGGGAGAGCCTGCGGAAGGCGAACCGGCGGCGCATGGCCGCGTCCACCAGGGCGATGGAGCGGTCGGCGGTGTTCATCGTGCCGATGATGTAGACGTTCTTGGGCAGGTCGAACTGCTGCTCGGGCGAGTACTGGGTGATGATCGGCTCCTCCCGGTACTCCAGCAGGAAGTACAGCTCGCCGAAGACCTTGGCGAGGTGGGCCCGGTTGATCTCGTCGATGACCAGGACGTACGGGTTGGCCGGGTCCTGCCGGGCCCGGTCCACCAGCAGCTTGAACGGTCCCGGCACCACCTCGAAGACCACCGTGCCGCCGTCGCTCCTGACCGGCCGGAACCCCTCGAAGAAGTCCTCGTAGGTGTAGGAGGGGTGGAACTGCACCAGCCTCGTGCGGTCCGGCCCGGCCACGTGCTGGGCGAGGCGCCGGGCCAGGAAGGTCTTCCCGGTGCCGGGCGGGCCGTACAGGATGATCTGCTGCATCCGCTCCAGCTGGCGTGCGGTGTCCCGCAACCAGCCGACCGGCATGAGCAGTTCGCCCGCGAGGTCCTCGCCGACCGGCGGCAGCTCGATCGGGCGGGTCGCGTCGACCTTGAGCAGCTCCTCCTCGACGGCGTCGGTCAGGTCGGCGGCCTCGGCGAGTTCCGCGGCGACCGTGCTGATGTCGTAGACGGTGGGCGGGCGTTGGAGCTGGCTCTGCACCTGCTCGGGGAGGTCGGCGCGGTGCAGGGGGCGGGTGGCGGTGGCCCACTTGACCGGGCGGCGGCGGGCCCGGTCGGGGCCGTCGGAGAGGTCGTACCGGGCCGGGCCCTCGACCGTGCCGACGTGCACGTCGTCGGGGGTGACGGTGACGACGACGTCCCCCTGCTTCATCTGCGAGAGGAACAGATGGAGTTGGCTCGTCGTCTGGCCCCGGGCCTGTGCGGAGGCCTCCGGCATGGCACGGGAGACGGCTTGCTGGATCGCGTACTTGGGTGAGCCGGCGGGGATCTCCGGCAGCTCCATGAAAGACGTCGAGCAGTATCCGTGCGCCAGCCAGTCCGGGATGTGGTTCTGCCCGTCGACATTGAACCCCCTTACCAGCCAGCCCTGTTGGCCTACCTGGGTCGCCCCGGGGCGCCAGTGGTCCAGCCAGGGATCGGCGAAGAAGTTCACCGGTTCCGCCGACTCCTCCTGCAACAGGCCGCGCAGGGCGAGGAGGTCGCGGTCGTCGTCGCCGGTGGGGTCCGGGAGGCGGTCGCGGTAGCCGGTCAGGATGCGCCGCTTGCTCTGGGTGCTGGCGATGGGGAGGAAGGTCTCGGGGAACAGGAGTGCCTGGAGGACGTGGACCTGGGCGCGGGCCTTGTTGTGGCCCATGGAGGTGAGGACGGCGCGGCATGTGTCGCGGAAGAGCCAGGGGTCTTCGAGCAGTTCGCGCCTCGCGTGGGGTGCGAGTGCCGTCAGCTCTTCCACCAGCAGCACCAGGAACTGGAACTGCGCCCAGCGGTAGTTGAGGAAGGCCTGGCCGCCGTTGATGAACCCGTTGAGCGGGGCGCCGAGTTCGGCCGGGATGGCGATGTCCCGGTGGGCCCAGGAGAGCACCTCGTTCAGGATCTCCCGTTTCCTCGGCACGCCTATCTGTTCCGGCTTCAGCGGTACGAGGTTGACGTAGAGGAGTTCCGCGGCGAGGACGATCGTCGCGTGGGGTGCGCCGGCCAGTTGCCGTTCCAGCTTCACGAGGAAGGTGTCGGAGGACTCGTCCGGCTGGTCGACGAACCTGCGCCGCAGGTCGGTCGCCGTGTCGTACGTCCAGATGGTCAGCCCCGGGACGAAGGCGGAGCGGCCGTCGAGCAGCCCGCCCCGGAAGACGCGCCGCGCCGCACCGACGACAGGAGCCCCTTCAACTGTCGTGCCGTGTACGCCCGTTCGTGGCCCACGCTGCTCGATCACGTCCGATGTCCCCCAGTTCGCCCCGGCTCTCGCGCCGCTCATCGTAGGCGCCGACCCGGAACCACACCGCCAGGACGATCGGATAGACCAGGTAGCCGAAGCGGGTGGCCGGTATCAGGCACATCGCCAGGCCCAGGCCGACGGCCAGGCGGTCCGCCGCCGCCCGGACCGTGTGCGGCGGTCGGACCACGAGTGACACGGCCACCGCGACGGCGCTCGCGACCAGCAGCGCGACCGCGAGGACGAAGCCACCGGGCACGTACTCCGCGAGCAGATGCCCGGGCAGCGGGCTGGTCGCCGGGGACTGGATGCCGCCCTTGCCCAGCGGGAACAGCACCACGTGCTCGACGAAGGCGTGGGGGTCGGCCAGCGCGACCGGTATGACAGCCGCCGCTGCCGTCAGGAGCGCGGTCGCCGCAGCCCGTACGGCCGTGCTGCGGCCCGCCGTGACGGCGATCAGCACCAGGGCGACGGGGAGGAGGGGCCAGGCCGTCCACTTCAGGGCCGCCGCGGCGCCTATGGCCAGCCCGGCCGCGACCCCGGCACCGGGTCCGGGTCCGGAATCGGCCCGGCCCGCCAGCGCCAGCCCCAGGCACATCAGCCCGATCACCGGCAGGTCGACCCCGCCGACGGCGAGGGGCAGGGCCACGGCCGGGAAGGAGACGAGCAGCGCTGTACGGGCCGAGCCGGCTGTCTGCCCCGTACGGGCCGAGCCGGCTGCGTGTCCCGTACGGGATCTGGTCGTCGCGTACATGCAGGCCACGAAGGCCGCGCAGAACCACAGACGGGCGTCCGTGAGCGGGGCCAGCGCGGTGTCGCCCAGGAGGGCGTGGGGGAGGCCGAAGAGGGCCATGCCGGGCAGATACGGGTTGTAGTCGTCCAGGGCGGTGGGGTGGGCGGGGTACGGGCTGCCCGTGTGCAGGAGCAGGGCGCCCGAGTGCTCGACGACACCGACCTCGGACTGGGCCCCGCCGAGCACGATCAGCAGGGCCAGGGGGAGCAGGACCGCGCCGACGGTGGCCGCGCGCAGCGCCCGGCCCGTCCAGAGGCGCGGGTCACGGGCCGCCAGGAGCGCCGCAGTGCCGTAGCCGAGGGCCGCGCAGACGCCCCACACGCGGTGCGGGGTCAGGGTCGTGACCAGCGCCAGGCCGAGGGCGAAGGCGGCGCAGGCCAGGAGATGGACGACGTCCCAGCGGACCGGGGGCGCGGCGAGGGGTTTTCCGACCGCTGGGGCCGCCGTGACGGGCGCCGTGACGGTGGTCGTGGCAGGTGCCGTGACGGTGGTCGTGCTGGGCATGGGCGGGCTCCTGCCGGCTCCGGCTGACGGGTGAGGTGATCGCCAGGCGTGACGGCCTGGGGTGATCACCACCAATGTCGTTTCCGGACCGGCCCGCCCACCTCGGCCGAAAGGTCACTGTTCGTGACCGGCGAGATGCGCTGCTCGGCCGATCGGCCGAGGGAGTGAGCGGCGAGATGTGCGTGAGCTGTTTGCCGTCTATCTGTTAGCAAACCTTCTCGTTTTGATGTCCATCACGTTTCAGGAACGGAGGCCTTCAGCTCTTGACGCATGACAGGACATGGAGCTCTTATTACCGCCACGATGTTTGGTCAAGTTGATTTCTGGTCGATTTAGATCAGCATGGACCCAGCGTAGTCGTGACCTTGCTCCCCGTTTAGGGGGGTCTGTCCTCAGGAGCCGTCATGCACCACACCCCCTCCGGTCTGTCCGTCCCCGGTCCCAGCCGCCGCACCCTGCTGCGCGGGATCGGCGGCGCGGCCGCGCTCGGCGCCGCCGTTCCGCTGCTGAGCGCCTGTGGCGGCGACAGCGACTCGGGTTCCGACACGAAGACCGTCACCCTCGGCTCGAACTCGTCGGACGCCGTGCCGAAGAAGGCCTTCGCCGAGATCTACGCGGCGTTCACGAAGAAGACCGGCATCAAGGTCGACGTGAACACGAAGGACCACAACACGTTCCAGGAGCAGATCAACTCCTACCTCCAGGGCACCCCGGACGACGTGTTCACCTGGTTCGCCGGCTACCGCATGCAGTTCTTCGCGGGCAAGGGCCTGGCCAGCCCGATCGACGACGTGTGGCAGAAGATCGGGAGCAACTTCCCCGACGCGATGAAGCAGCTCAGCAAGGGCGCGGACGGCAAGTACTACTTCGTGCCGCTGTACACGTACCCCTGGGCGATGTTCTACCGGAAGAGCGTCTTCAAGGAGCACGGCTACGAAGTGCCCACCACCTGGGTGCAGTTCATCGCGCTGTGCAAGCAGATGAAGGCGGACGGCCTGGTCCCGATCGCCTTCGGCGACAAGGACGCCTGGCCCGCGCTCGGCACCTTCGACCAGATCAACTTCCGTACGAACGGATACGACTTCCACACCGAGCTGATGGCCGGAAAGGCATCCTGGACCGACGCGAAGGTTCGCGCCACGTTCGACAACTGGGCCGAAATTCTCCCCTACCACCAGGAGGGCTCGACGGGCCGAACCTGGCAGGACGCGGCCCAGACGCTCGTCTCGAAGAAGGCCGGCATGTATCTGCTGGGCACCTTCGTGGGCCAGCAGTTCACGAACGCGACCGACCGTGACGACCTCGACTTCTTCGCCTTCCCGGAGATCGACCCCTCCTTCGGGCAGGACACGGTGGAGGCGCCCACCGACGGCTTCATGCTCAGCAAGTCCCCGAAGAACAAGGCCGGTTCGGTCCAGCTGCTGGAGTACCTGGGCACTCCGGAGGCCGAGCAGATCTACCTCAAGTCCGACCCGAACGTCGTCGCCGCCTCCACCACCGCCGACACCTCCTCGTACAGCGCCCTCCAGAAGAAGGCGTACGCGATGATCTCCGGCGCGAAGAGCCTCACCCAGTTCATGGACCGCGACAGCCGGCCGGACTTCACCTCCACGGTGATGCAGCCCGCGCTGCAGAAGTTCATCCGCGATCCCAAGGGCATCGACAGCCTGCTCTCGTCCATCGAGCGCCAGAAGAAGACGATCTTCGCCTCCTCATGAGCACCTTCGATTCGAATCCCGTGATCCCGGGGGCGGCCGACGCGCCGCCCCCGGGCGATACCGTCACCCCCTCGTCCCCGCAGCGACTCAAGCCGCCCCAGGGGCACAAGCGGCTCCTCACACGCAAGGACAGGGTCGCCCTCGGCTTCATGGCCGGGGTGCCGACGTTCCTGCACATCGCCCTCGTGTGGGTGACGGCCCTCGCCTCGGTCGCGCTGGCCTTCACCACCTGGGACGGCATCGGCTTCGGCTCCATCAAGTGGGTCGGGCTGCAGAACTTCCGCGAACTGTTCGACAGCAACCCGCAGTTCTGGCCGGCCGTCCAGCACAACGTGATCTGGTTCGTCGTACTGATCCTGATCCCGACCCCGCTCGGCCTGTTCCTGGCCGTGCAGCTGGACAAGAACATCCGCTTCAGCCGGATCTACCAGACGGCGTTCTTCCTGCCGGTCGTGGTGTCGATGGCCGTCATCGGCTTCGTCTGGCAGCTGGTCTACAACCCGGACACGGGCCTGATCAACAGCCTGATCGGCGCCAACAAGCCCGGCCACTACATCGACTGGATCGGCGATCCGGACCTCAACCTCTGGGCCATCCTCGTCGCCGCCGCCTGGCGGCACACCGGCTACATGATGATCCTGTACCTGGCCGGTCTGAAGGGCGTCGACCCGTCGCTGCGCGAGGCGTCCTCACTCGACGGCGCCAACGAGTGGCAGACGTTCAAGAACGTCATCTTCCCGACCCTGCGCCCCACCAACACGATCGTCCTGGTCGTCACGATCATCGAGTCGCTGCGCGCGTTCGACCTCGTGTACGTCTTCAACGGCGGTGCCGAGGGCACCGAGTTGCTGTCGATCCTGGTCACGAACAACATCATCGGCGAGTCCAGCCGTATCGGTTACGGGTCCGCGATCGCCGTCGTGCTGCTGCTGATCTCGCTCGTCGTGATCATTCCGTACCTGGTCAGCACCTTCCGGAAGGAGCGGCGAGCATGAGCGCCCCCACCCTGGCCGTGAAGGGGCGCGCCCCGGTCCGCCCCGGCCGCGTGCTGCTGCACGTGTTCCTCGTCGTCATGTCGCTGGCCTGGCTCGCGCCGCTGCTGTGGGCGATGTACGCGGCCCTGCGCCCGTACTCCGAGACCAGCGACAAGGGCTATGTCTCCTGGCCCGACAAGCTGAGTTTCTCGAACTTCACGAACGCGTTCACGCAGTCGGACATGACGCACTACTTCGTCAACACGCTGATCATCGCCGTACCGGCGGTGCTGCTGACGCTGTTCCTGTCGTCGATGGTCGCCTTCTACGTCAGCCGCTTCGACTTCCGCGTCAACCTGTTCCTTCTCCTGGTCTTCACGGCGGGCAACCTGCTTCCGCAGCAGGTCATCATCACCCCGCTGTACCGCCTCTACCTGTTGGTGGACCTGCCGGGCATCACCGACTCCGGCAAGCTGTACGACTCCGCGCTGGGCCTCGTCCTCATCCACATCGCGTTCCAGTCGGGCTTCTGCGCGTTCGTGCTGGCCAACTACATGCGGATGCTCCCGCACGAGCTGACCGAGGCCGCGCTGGTCGACGGCGCGTCGGTGTGGCGGATGTACTGGCAGATCGTGCTGCCGCTGTGCCGCCCCGCGATGGCGGCGCTGGCCACGCTCCTCTCCATCTGGATCTACAACGACTTCTTCTGGGCCATCGTGCTCATCTCGACCGGCGAGAACATGCCGATCACCTCGGCCCTCAACAACCTCTCCGGGCAGTACTTCACCGACCCCAACCTGGTCGCCGCGGGTGCGTTGTTGACCGCGATCCCGACACTGATCGTTTACTTCGCGCTGCAGCGGCAGTTCGTCAGTGGTCTTACCTTGGGCGCCAACAAGGGCTGACGCCCGCCAGTTGATGGGCTGCTCAGTTGAATGGGCTGTTCGCCCGGCTAGTCGAAAGAGAACGACACGTGTCCCTCCCCTTCACGCCCGTTGCCTCCGTGCCCGTGGACGTCCGTCGCGCCCGCGTCCACGAGGAGGGCTGGCAGTCCTGGAGCCCCAGCGGCGCCTACGCCCCGGGCGACAAGCCGTACCGCCCGACGAACGACAACTGGGCGACGGTCTGCTACCGCCCCGGACACCCCGTCCCCGAAGGCGTCTTCCAGGGCGAGGGCCTGCTCGCCCTGGACCCGGGCGACGGATCCCCCGTACGCCTGTGGGCGGCCCCGGACCCGACCCGCCAAGTCCCCTCCATACGCCTGGAGTTCAGGGAGGGCGGCCGGGCGGAGGTGAGCGCGAACGGCCCGGTGGAGTACGCGGAGTACGAGGGTGACATCCAGGCGGCACTGGCGAGTTGGGCCGAGGGACGCGGGCTCCCGGCGCCCCGCCCGGCGCCGACGGTCTGGTGCTCCTGGTACGAGTACTTCACCGAGGTCACCGAGGACGACATCCACGAGAACCTGCGCGCGATGGACGTCCTCGACCTGCCCATCGACGTCGTCCAGATAGACGACGGCTACCAGAAGGCCCTCGGCGACTGGCTCACCCTGTCGGGCCGCTTCCGCTCCCGGGCCGGCATAGCCGACCGCATCCGCGCAGGCGGCCGCCGGGCGGGCATCTGGACGGCCCCCTTCCTGGTCGACCCGAGCAGCGAACTGACCGCGGAACACCCGGAGTGGCTGGTGAGAGACGTGCAGGGCGCGCCGCTGCACGCGGGCCGCAACTGGGGGCACGACCTGTACGTCCTGGACACGACCCACCCGGCCGCGGCGGCGTATCTGACCGAGGTGTTCACGACCCTGCGCGCCGAGGGCTACGACTACTTCAAGGTCGACTTCCTGTACGCGGGCGCGCTGGAGGGCGTACGGCACGGTGGTGAGGACGGCGGCGAAGAGGGAGCGCTGGCCGCGTACCGCGCGGGAGTTGCCCTGATCCGGGAGGCGATAGGCCCGGACGCCTACCTCCTCGGCTGCGGCGCCCCGATCCTCCCCTCCCTCGGCCTGTTCGACGCGATGCGGGTCAGCGCGGACACCGCCCCGCACCGCCGTCCCGAGGCCGGCGACTACTCCCAACCCGGCCAGGACGCCGCCGAGTTCACCGGCGTAGGACGCCAGTGGCAGCACGGCCGGCTCTGGGTCAACGACCCCGACTGTCTGATGGCCCGCCCGGCCGTGGAGACCCGGGAGCGCTGGGCGGCGCACGTCGAGGCGACCGGCGGCCTGATGGCGTCGAGCGACCGCCTGTTGTCCCTGGACGAGTGGGGCGTGGAGACAACGCGCCGCCTTCTGACCGGAGTTGACCGATGAAGCGCGAACTAGCCCTCCCCGGTATCGCGTACGGGGGTGACTACAACCCCGAGCAGTGGCCCGAGGAGGTCTGGGCCGAGGACATGCGCCTGATGCGCGAGGCCGGGGTCACCATGGTGAGCGTCGGCATCTTCTCCTGGGCGCTGCTCGAACCGGCCGAGGGCGTCTACGACTTCGGCCGGATGGACCGACTCCTGGACCTGTTGCACGAGAACGGCATCGCGGCCGACCTGGCGACTCCGACGGCGGCTCCTCCGGCCTGGTTCTTCAAGGCCCACCCGGAGGCGCTGCCGGTCGACAAGGACGGCCGCCGACTGTCGTACGGCAGCCGTCAGACGTTCTGCCCTTCGAGCCCCGCCTACCGGGAAGCCGCCCTGCGGATCGCGGACGCGCTGGCGAAGCGCTACGCGGACCACCCGGCGGTCGCGATGTGGCACGTCCACAACGAGTACGGCTGCCACAACCCCGCCTGCTACTGCGACGAGAGCGCGGAGTCGTTCCGCCGCTGGCTGCGGGACAGGTACCAGGACCTGGACTCGCTCAACGAGGCCTGGGGGACGACCTTCTGGAGCCAGTGGTACTACGACTGGGCCGAGGTCATCCCGCCCCGAGCGACGGGCGCGGTCCCGAACCCGACGCACCAGCTGGACTGGCGCCGCTTCTGCAGCGACGAACTGCTGTCGCTGTACAAGGCGGAGCGGGACGTGCTGAGTGCGGCGGCGCCGGAGACTCCGGCGACCACCAACTTCATGGTGATGTACAACTTCGACGCGCTGGACTACTGGCGCTGGGCGCCGGAGCTGGATGTCGTCTCGAACGACCACTACCTTCGCTCGACGGACCCCGAGTCGGAGATCGACATAGCCCTGAGCGGCGACTTGATGCGCTCGCTGGCAGGCGGCCCCTGGCTGCTGATGGAGCACTCCACGGGCGCGGTGAACTGGCAGCCGGTCAACAGGGCCAAGACGGCGGGGGAGTTGCGCCGCAACGCCCTCGCCCATGTCGCCCACGGCGCCGACGGCATCGCGTACTTCCAGTGGCGGGCCGCGAAGGCGGGCGCGGAACAGTGGCACTCGGCGATGCTTCCGCACGCCGGCACGGACAGCCAGATCTGGCGTGACGTGGTCCAACTGGGCGCGGATCTCCGGGCGTTGGCCGAGGTACGCGGCAGTACGGGCACGGCGTCGGTGGCCATCGTCTGGGACTGGGACACCCGTTGGGCCCTGGAACTCCCCTCCCAGCCGAACGGCGAACTCCGCTTCCAGGACCTCGTACGGGACTGGTACGAGCCGCTGTGGCGGGCGGGCGTGGCGGTGGACTTCGTACGCCCGGGGGACGAGTTGGAGGGATACCGGCTGGTGCTCGCGCCCAGCCTGTACCTGGTGGACGAGTCCGGCGCGGCCAACCTCACCGGCTTCGCGGAGGGCGGCGGCACGCTGGCCGTCGGGTTCCACAGCGGGGCTGTGGACGCCAACTGCCATGTACGGCTGGGTGGTTACCCGGGAGCGTTCCGAGAGGTGCTGGGGGTGCGCGCGGACGAGCTGTTCCCGTTGCTGCCGGGTGAGTCGGTGGGGCTGGGGGAGGGCCGGACAGGGTCGCTGTGGTCGGAGCGGTTGCGGCTGGAGGGGGTGGGAGTGGAGGCGGTGCTGTCGTACGAGGACGGTCCGCTGGCCGGTGTCCCGGCGGTGACGCGCAACTCGGTGGGCGCGGGCGTGGGTTGGTACGTGGCGACCCGGCCGGACGCGTCGACGCTGGGCGCGCTGCTCGGGCGTATGTGTGCGGAGGCGGGGGTCGCGGCGGGGCGGGTGACTCCGGTGGGCGTGGAGGCGGTGGTACGGCGGGGACCGGATGCCGACTTCCTCTTCCTGATCGACCATGCGGGGGACGGGGCCGAGGTCGAGGTGGCGAAGGGGGCGACCGAACTGCTCAGCGGGGAACGGGTGGTGGGTGGTTCGGTACGGGTGCCGGCGGGCGGGGTGGCGGTCGTACGGGAGCCTCGCGGGCGTCAATAGGTGTCCATGTACGCCCTGTACGCCCTCTTGATGAGGTGTCAGGTGGCTCATACTCTGCTCTCCTGGATCGATGAGTGGACCAGGGGGCAGGGTTGGCCACGGAACCGTCTGATCAGTCCGAACCAGCCGAAGCGTCGGTACCTTCTGAAGCGCCCGTACCTTCCGGGCCGTCGGACGAAGACATGCTCCGGGCCGTCGAGCGTTACCGCTCCGAGCGGGGTCGTTCTGAGTATCTGCTCGTTCCCGGCGCGGCGCATGTGATCCCTCATCCACTGCTCGAATTCTCTGTCAAACGCAGGTTGGTGGTGCCGGGCAAGCCTGAGGACAGGAAGGAGCCGAGAAGGAAAGCGAAGGAGATCTCCAGGCTCCCGACCTACACCGACCTCGACACCCTTGAGGTCCCCGTGCCCTCCGGCTTCGACCCGCCGTATGAGATGAAAATGGTGCTCGCGGGCTCCATCCGCGGGGAGCCGTGCCCGGACTGCGACGCAGGCGCACTGGACTGCGGCGCGTGCAAGGCCAGCGGCAAGCAGGACTGCCAGAAGAGGGTGAAGTGCAAGACCTGCGGCGGTGGCGCCAACGCGTGTTGGTCGTGCGGCGGCGCGGGTAAAAGGGGCAGTCGGAAGCCGCCGGCGAAGGCGCAGAACAAAGTACGAATCCACTGGTGCGAGCTCTGTGGCGCGGACGACATGGCTTGCCCCGACTGCCGCGGTACTCAGACGAAGAAATGCCCTGACTGCGACGGAACGGGGCACCGCGCCTGTGTCGAGTGCAAGGGCAGTAAACGCGTCGAGCACAAGCCGTGCGCCGGCTCCGGGTACTTCACGTTCTACACCAGGGTGGTGATCGACCTCCGCGTGACGCCGGACTCCAAACGGATCCAGGCCCCGACCCACTTGCGGTGGCAGGCCCGGCGGGCAGGCTGGCGTCAGGAGATCCTGACCAGTCCCGCCGCCGAGCTCCCGGCCGACCTGCCGGAAACCCTCCGCACCGAGGTCGAATCCCGACTGGCCCTCGCGAAAGGGGAGGTACTCCGCGAGGCGACCCTCCGCTATCTGCCGGTCGCCCGTGTCACAGTCGAAGGGGACCCGGAATGGGTGTACTTCGTCTTCCCCGAGCCCCCGGAGGCCGGCGGCGGACTCAAGGTCGTCCGGCGGCCCGCGAGGCAACGGGTCGTCCGGCTGGCGGGCCTCACGGCGGCGGCTGTCGTGATCGCCGCACTCGTCGCATTGCTGGCCATGCAGGTGACCGGCTGAGCGAGCGCCTGACGCCGGGTGCTACTCGGCTTCGAAGAGCTCCGCTGCGGACGCGACGGTGAGGGAACGGGTGAGCCAGGTGCGCAGGAGGCCGAGGTCGCCGCAGCTGGTGATCCGCTCGCGGGCCTCGTCGGGCACGCGGATGCCGCGCTGCTCCAGGACGAGCAGTATGGCGCTGGCCTGACCTTGGGCGATGCCTTCGTCACGGCCTTCGTCGCGGCCTTGCGCTCGGCCTTCGTCGCGGATCTCTTCCGCGATGTAGGACTTGTAGAAGGAGAGGTCCACGGCCACCAGTTTCCTCCAGTACTGCCTTGCCGAGCGGTCGCCCAGGCCTTGTGCGGTGAATTCGATGATCGGGTCGGCGATGTCCTCGGGCTCGCCCTGCAGAGCTGTGGACAGTGCTTTCAGTATGGCAAAGATGTCCGGATCGGTCGCGTGCGTGATGGCGGACAGCGTGGCCAGCGCCAGGTCCGCGCCGGCCTCCGCAGGATCGGTGATCACGGGGGTGTTGTGCGGGCCCACCACGAGCGGCGTGAGGGTGAGCGTGGGCAGTTCGGGCGGCCCGCTGGTCACCGGCTGCTGGGCCCATCTGGCGACGGCGTGGTCTTGACACACGACCATGAGCGCCGTGGGCAGCTTGTACGTGGTCCACAGATACGACGTGTAGTACGCCCAGCTCGCGGGCTTGGCCGGGTTCTTCGTGCGCTGGGACTCGATGGCTAGGAGGTAGGAGCTGCCATCCGCGCTCTTCAGACGTAAGAGGGTGTCCACGCGGCGTTCGACGGGGTTGGTCTCGGTGAGGTCGGTGGGCATGACAGTGACTTCCACCGGGGTGGGGAGTGAGAAGCCGAGCGCATCGGAGAGGCGGCTGAAGAGGCGTGGATCGTGCTGGAAGATGCGGTGCATCGCCTCGTGGGGCGCGCTGACCATGAGGGTCCTTGTGAGTGTGAGGTGGTACGAGTCTTACGACGGGCATTGCCTCTGGCACATGCAGAAGCAAGTCCCGCTGTGAGCGTAGGAGTTCAACACGGCCTGGCAGCGGCCAAGTTGGTGATGTTCACCCTGAGGAGTGAAAGGCCCTGGGAGCACGCCCGAGCCGGTTTGCCGAACCGGCAACAGACCTCGCGTACGCCGGACTCCCACCGCACGATTGCCCGTGACCGCCAACATCCGCCCACCGACGACGTCACGACGTACGGAGGCCCCGTGCCGCCCCACCCGCACCCCCTCACCCACCGCCTCGTCCCCTCCCCCGCCGGCCGGATCCACCTGGTCGAACAGGGCAGCGGACCCCTGGTCCTGTTGCTGCACGGGTTCCCGGAGTCCTGGTACTCCTGGCGGCACCAGCTCCCGGCGCTGGCCGCCGCCGGATACCGTGCCGTCGCCATCGACGTACGCGGCTACGGCCGTTCCTCGCGCCCCGAGGCGACGAGCGCGTACCGGATGCTCGACCTGGTCGAGGACAACGTCGCTGTCGTGCACGCCCTCGGGGAGCGTTCCGCCGTGTTGGTCGGCCACGACTGGGGCGCGACGATCGCCGCGACCTCCGCCCTGGTCCGCCCGGACGTGTTCCGCGCGGTCGCCCTGCTGAGCGTGCCGTACACCCCGCCCGGCGGCCCCCGCCCCAGCGAGGTCTTCGCGCACATCGGCGGCGAGGACGAGGAGTTCTACGTCTCCTACTTCCAGGAACCCGGCCGCGCCGAGGCCGAGATCGAGCCCGACGTACGAGGCTGGCTGGCGGGCTTCTACGCCGCCCTCTCCGCCGACACCATGCCCGAACCCGGCGCCCCGGACCCGCACTTCGTGACGCGCGGCGGAAACGGAGGAAGTGAAGGAGACGGAACCTTGCGTGAGCGCTTTCCCCGCGACCGCCGCCCGTCCTGGCTCACCGACCACGAACTCGACGTCTACGCCGAGGAGTTCGAGCGCACGGGTATGACGGGCGCGCTCGCCCGCTACCGCAACATGGACCGCGACTGGGAGGACCTGACGAACGGCGGCCACACCGGCGCCCCCGTCACCCAGCCGTCACTGTTCATCGGCGGCTCCCTGGACGCCTCCACGACCTGGCTGGCCGACGCGATCAAGGCCTACCCGGTCACCCTCCCCGCCCTCACGGGCTCCCATATCCTCGAAGGCTGCGGCCACTGGGTCCAGCAGGAACGCCCGGCGGAGACCAACGCCCTGCTGACGGACTGGCTCAAGTCCCTGCCCTCCTTGCCCGCCGCCACTACCACCACCGATGGCGGTCACTGACGATCCGCCGGTCACCGAGCGGCTGCGTGTCCAGGGCGTTGCCCTTGGGGAAGACCTCGCGGTAGTGCTCCAGGGCGGCGGCGGACGCCTGCACGGGGTGGGTCAGGACGTTCCAGCGCACGCCCGGGGTGTAGGGGCAGACGGTGGTGGATCCGAGGTAGCGGTAGGACTCGGTGCAGGTCGGCAACAGGGTGTCTAGCTGCACGTCGGGTACCTCCCAGGAGCCCTCGGAGTGTTCGGCCGGGCGGGCCGAGGACAGCAGCTGGTCCAGGGAGTCGTTGGCCTGCCCCGGGTGTACGAAGACGGCGACGACCGTGTACGCGAACTTCCCTTTCGCGACCTCGCGCTTGTACTTCATGTGCTGCTCCAGCGGGAAGGCCACCCCACCGACGGTGTGCTCGGACGGCGTGTGCCAGTGCACGTCCTCCAGTTCGTAGGTGTCGTCGCCCACGCTCAGCAGGCACTTCTGTTCGGGCGGCGGAAATGCCTTCACGGTGCCTTCGTTGTCCCGGGCGCAGCCGCGGCAGTGCTGCTTCGGACTCGCATAGTGCAGGTCCATGTCCACCCTCGTCGGGTGATGGAACCGCAGCGGCGGCAGGGCCGAGCAGTCGGTGTTCTGCGGACGGATGTCGACGGGGCTCCGCGGTGGCGGGCAGTTGTCGGCTGACGATGAGGGCGCGGTCTGGGACATGGGTGTACACCTTCGGCTGTGAGTCGGAGGGCGCGGCGCAGGCCTGGCGGGAGCCACCGCATAGCCTCCCCGCGCCACCGCACCCGACTCGCAAGGTCACCCGTACTGCTGAACGGGCAGCACGATCCTCAAAGGCAGCCGTCCGCTGGTCACACCAGGTGATCAGCAGTCGATGGCGCCGTCGGTGTGACGTACGGCCGCGACCGCAACCGAAGCGGCCCCTGCAGCGCTCTGGACCTGTGATCCGCAATTCGCCGGTGAGGAGACAGAGATGACCACCTTGATGCCCTGGAGCAACGAGAGCCTCGGTTCGTGTGCCGTCGTCGACCCGTACGCCGCACATCCCAGTGACGATGCCTGGCCGACTGCCGCCCAGCCCTGCGACGACATCGACTACTTCCTGCCGCCGCCCAACCCCGCCCACCGCCTCGACTACCCCCTCACCCCGCACGACCACCAACGCCTCGCCCTGCACGCGGCACTCACCGTCGCCGGCATCCCCCCGATGCCCGAAGACCGTGCCGTCATCGACCAGCTGAGCGCCCTGCCGGCAGACGTCAACAACACCCTCCAGCGCTGGCTGCACCACGCCCAATGAGACCAAGGGAGCCGCGTCGTGAGCGTTGACAACACGACCTCATGAACGCCTCGTCCCTCACCCGAACACCCGTGGCGCCGCTCTCAGGAACCTCTCGTCCTCCGGAGTGACCCGCCCTCGCGGCCCCGCCGCCCGCAGTACGACATCGAGCACTCCCTCCACCCGCGCCGCGTAACTGTGCGAGAACCACGGCATGTTGGCCTCCACCACCGCCCACCGCTCACGCCCGCCCCGGTCGGGATCCTGGACGAGGCCGACGTCGACGGTGACCGCGCTCGGGAGGGAGTGCCGCTCCTCGGCGAGGAGTCGGTCCGCGAACCGGCGTACCTCCGGCTCTCGTACGTCCCCGTCGAGCGGCGCGGGGTCGAGGCGGCCGTACACCGCGTACCGGCTCCCGGCCGCCACCCGACCGTCGAGCACGAACAGGCGGTATTCGACCGCGAACGTGACCACGTCCGACAGCAGTACCGCCGTGTCCGGGGCGACTCCCTCGCCCGTACGGGGGAGCCGCGAGCCGTCCGCGTACACCGCCGCCGGGAACGACTTGTCGCTCGGCGGTTTCGCGAACACCGGGCGTCGGGCCTGCCACGCCTCCGCGAGCGTCGTCAGCTCCACGCGCCGTCCCGTGAACTCCTCCGGCAGCTCCGCCAGCCAGTCGTCCGGCGGTTCCAGCAGTCCGAGGGCGAGGGCGTCGGCGATCCGGTCGGCGGCGAGCGGGCCCCCGTACCAGTGCACCGCCGCTTCGGCCGACGCCGTCAGGGCACCCGCATCAGCGAGCGACCGCACCTCCATCCCCCGCCCGGCCGCCGCCTCCGCGAGCAGCACCGTCGTACTGGTCCGCTGTCCCGAGGTGAGGAACACCGAACCCCGCCGCCCGACCCCGACCCCGCCCACGACCCGTCCTCTCCCGCGCCAGATCCCGTCCCGCGCTAGATCCCGTTCCGGGCCAGGTACTCCTCCACCCGCTCCATCCCCCAAACCTCACCGATCTTGTGCCGGATGTCGAACAGGTTTGCTTCGTGCACCCTCGTATCCCGGTCCCCCACCGCCTCCTCGACCACCACCGGAACGAAACCGTGCTGCATGGCGTCGAGCGCTGTCGCCCGTACGCAGCCGCTGGTCGTCAGGCCCGCGATGAGGAGGGTGTCGATGCCGTGGGAGGTGAGGTACGTGGAGAGGGCCGTGCCGAAGAAGGCACTCGGGTACTGCTTCGTCACCGTCAGGTCCGTGTCCGCAGGGGCCAGGCCCTCGATGAACTCGCCGAACTCGCTTCCCTCGACGAACGCCCGCAGGCTCGGCACCTTGCGGTAGAAGACTCCTCCGTCGCTGCCGTCGGGGCGGAGCACAACTCGCGTCATGATTACTGGGATTCCGGCCCGGCGGGCCACGGACAGCAGCTCTCGCATCGCCTTCGCCGCGTCCTCCGCGCCCGCCCCCGCGTAGAGGGGGCAGGCCGGATCCACGTACGCCCGGGCCGGGTCCACGAGGAGGAGGGCGGGGGAGGTGCCCGGCGTCAACTGGCCTGCCAGTCCCGCCCGTTCGTAGTCCGCCTCCTGGGACTCCGCCCCCTGAGGCCCCGCCTCCCGAGGACCCGTCGCGCTCATGCCGAACTCCCCCTCCCCGCCCGGCACTTCATCAGCGGCTGGATGCGCGTGCCGAAGTTCTCCAGGCCCTCCAGGAAGTCGTCGAAGACCAGCATGATGCCCTTCGTGCCCGACACCCCGGCCACCTCGTCGAGCATTCTCGCCACGCTCTCGTACGAGCCGACCAGCGTGCCCATGTTGAAGTTGACCGCGCCCTCGGGCAGGGCGATCGTCCGGGCCGTCGAGGTGCCCGTGGACGTCGTGTCCGCGTCCGTCTCGCCGGCCATGTACGCCAGCGCCGCGCGGTCCGCGTTGTCGTGGTAGTCCTGCCACTTGGCCTGGGCCTCGGCGTCCGTCTCCGCCGCTATGACCATGAACAGCGACAGTGCTCCTACGTCCCTGCCCGTTCGTTCCGCCTCCTCCACCAGCGTCGCCGTGCTGCCCGACAGGGCCGTCGGGGTGTTCACGCCGCTGCCCAGGATGAAGTTGTACTCCGCGTGCTCCGCGGCGAACTTCATGCCGGTGCCGCTCTGGCCGGCCGCGACGATGTCGATGTGGCCGTTCGCCGGGCGCGGGGAGAGGACGCAGTCGTCCATCTCGTAGAAGTCGCCCTTGAAGTTGGTGACGCCGTCGCGCCACAGGTCCTTCATGACGGTGACGTACTCGACGGCTCGCGCGTAGCGGTTGCCGAAGTGGTCGTCGCCGGGCCACAGGCCCATCTGCGCGTACTCGCCGGGGGCCCAGCCCGTCACGATGTTGATGCCGAAGCGGCCGGGGGCGATCGAGTCGACCGTGACCGCCATGCGCGCGACGATCGCGGGCGGCAGGGCCAGGATCGGGGTCGAGGCGTAGAGCTTGATGCGGTCCGTCACCGCCGCCAGGCCCGCCATCAGCGTGAACGACTCCAGGTTGTGGTCCCAGAACTCGGTCTCGCCGCCGAAGCCCTTCAGCTTGATCATCGACAGGGCGAAGTCCAGGTCGTGGGCCTCCGCCTTCTGCACGATCGCCTTGTTCAGCTCGAAGCTCGGCATGTACTGGGGTGAACTCTTCGAGATCAGCCAGCCGTTGTTGCCGATGGGGATGAAAACGCCGATGTCCATGCCACTCCTCAGACGTTCCACGGACCTTCCGCGGACAAAGTGAAGTTCTTGACAGTCAGTTACGTTCAAATCTCAACTGTCCGTCAATGGGACGCTACATCGTCGCTATGACGGTGATATGTCACACAACTTGCCCTGAGCGTACGGTTGTTGGTGTCCGTGCGGCTCCCGTAGGGTCTGCCTCCAGGGCTGGTGAAGGTGGCCGTGGGTGTCGGTGAGATTCCTGCAAAGTCGCGCATCAGGTGGGATGGAAACGGTAAAACTTCAAGCATGAACGCACGGCTGGCACTGCTCAGCTCGGTGGATCCCGGGGTCGCGGAGAGCGAGGTCTTCCGGCTGGCTCTCCAGCACGCCGTGGCCGAGCTGGGCGCGCTCGGGGGAACGATTCACCTCCGAGGCCCCATGTCGGCCCTGCGCCTGGTGTCGGCCACCGGGCTGCCCACGGCCCTCACCGGCCCCTGGGAGATCATCGACCAGGAGGGCCCGCTGGCCCCCGCCCGCGCCCTGCAGGAGGAGTACCGGGAGGGACACGGGGTGTGGATCCCGGGGGTGGCGGCCGAGCGCACCGACCCCACGGTCCCGATCTGCCCGTCGAACGCGCCCATACCCGGCAGCGGACTCGCCGCCGTGCCCGTCATCCGCGGCGACCGCAGCATCGGTGCCCTTACGGTCATCACCGGCGACCGGGGTGAACCGACGCCCGCCCAGTGGCAGTTCCTGCGGGCCGTCGTCGCCTGGACCGAGGAACGCATGGTCCAGGCGCCCCCGCCGGCCGGCCCCGTCCACTCCGAGCTGAGCGGCGACCGGCTGCGCCAGGCCCTCAAGGAGGTCCGGGTCGGCTCCTGGGACTGGCACATCGCCAACGGCGAACTCATCTGGGACGAAGCCGCGATGGAGCTGTACGGCACCCGCCCCGAGGAGTACACCGCCCGCGTCGAGAACTGGATGCGCTGCGTCCACCCCGATGACCTCGGGCCGACCCTCGCCCTCGTCGACCAGGCCATCCGCGGCCACTCGGTGTTCGAGGCCGAGTACCGCGTACGGGGCCTGGACGGGACGTACGGCTGGCACCAGGCGCGCGGCCGGGCCACGTACGACGAGAACGGCGAGCCCCTGCGGATGATCGGCATGGGCTGGGACAGCAACGAGTCGCGCACCGCCCGGGACGCGCTCAGCCGCGCCCTGCGGCACATGAGCGACGGGTTCCTCGCGGTCGACGACACCTGGCGGATCACCTTCGCCAACCTGGAGGCCGAACGCACCCTCGGCCTCTCCGAGGACGAGCTGTTCGGGCGCATCCTCTGGGACCTGCCCACCGTGCGCGAGCTGCCCGGCCTGGAGCGCCGCTGCCGCAAGGCCGCCGCCGAGGACAAGCCGGTCGGCTTCGACATACGCGTGCCCGGCACAGGCCGCCGCTACCACCTGCGACTGGTCCCGGGCCCCGACGGCCGCACCCTCTACCTCCAGGACGTCACCGAGAAGCGGCGGCTCGCGGAGGAGAGCCAGGCCGCCGAGCGTGCCGCCTCCGAACGCGCCGCCCGGATAGCGGAGTTGACCGCGGCCCTCGCCAAGGCGACCACCGCGCGGGACGTCGTCGACGCGGTCGCCCGGCGCGTACTGCCGCCGTTCGCCGCCTCCGGACTCATCGTCCAGACCATCGAGGACCACCGGCTGCGCACCGTCGGAGCCATCGGCTACGAGGACGACTTCCTCGACGTGGTCAGCAACGCCCCGCTGACACCCGGCTGGCCCAGCTTCGACGTGATCAGCGGCGAGACCCCCGCGTTCTTCTCGTCCTCGGAGGACTTCGCCGCCCACTATCCCGCGCTGGCCGACCTGCCCGGGCGCAGCGGTAAACGGGCCTGGGCCTTCCTCCCGCTGACCGCGTCCGGCAACACCTTCGGCGTCTGCTCGGTCAGCTTCGACCGCCCGCGCGGGTTCACCGACGAGGAACGCACCCTCCTCACCACGATCAGCGCCCTCGTCGCCCAGGCGCTGGCGCGGGCCCGCCTCTACGACGACGAGCGCAGCCGCTCCCGCGAACTCCAACGGGCCCTGCTGCCCAGCGAGTTGCCCGACCTGCCCGCCTGTACGGCCGCCGCCCGCTATCTGCCCGCCGCCCAGGGCATGGACGTCGGCGGCGACTGGTACGACGTCATCCCGCTCTCCGGCGGCCAGGTCGCGTTCGTCGTCGGCGACGTCATGGGCCACGGTCTGCCCCAGGCGGCCACCATGGGCCGGCTGCGCACCGCCGTCCACACCCTGGCCGACCTCGAACTGCCCCCCGACGAGATCATGAGCCATCTCAACGACATCGTCGGCAACATGGGCGAGGAGTCGTACGTCACCTGTCTGTACGCCCTCTACGACTCCATCACCCAGACCTGTTCCATCTCCCGCGCCGGGCATCCCCCGCCCGCGATCGTCCACCCCGACGGCACGGTCTACTTCCCCGACCTCACCGCCGACCCGCCCCTCGGCGCCGCCGAACCCCCTTTTGAGACCGTCGAGTTGAAGGTCCCCGAGGGCAGCCTGCTGGTGCTGTACACGGACGGTCTGGTCGAGTCGTCGAAGCGGGAGATCGACGAGGGCATGGGTCAACTGGCCCGGCTGTTAAGGGGTGCGTACGAGGCGGGCGAGCAGGACGACCTCGGGCAGCTCTGCGACACCCTCACGGCGGGACTGCTCCCCGCCGAGCATCCGAGCGCGGACGACGCGGCCCTGCTCATCGCCCGGCTGCACGCCCTGACCGGCGACCGGGTCGCCTGCTGGCCGCTGCCGGAGGATCCGAGGGCGGCGGGGCAGGCTCGGCGGCACGTCCGCGAACAGCTCTCCGTCTGGGGCCTGGACGACCTCACGGCCACCACGGAACTGCTCGCGAGTGAGCTGGTCGGCAACGTCGTACGGCATGCCAAGGGACCGCTCCAACTCCGGTTGCTGCATGGTGCGGAGCTGATCTGTGAGGTGTTCGACGGGAGTCTGACGATGCCGCGTATCCGTCGGGCGACGGAGACGGACGAGGGGGGCCGGGGGTTGCAGTTGATCACCGCGCTGTCGCAGCGGTGGGGGACGCGGTATACGCCCAACGGCAAGTGCATCTGGACGGAGCAGGCGTTGCAGCCGCCCGTTGACCGGCGTGAAGTCGGTGCGGGGGATGGTGCGTTGGAGTTGATGTTTCTCAACCCTGGGGAGTTTGATGACTTTCCGGAGTTGAGAGGGCTCGGGGATTTGAACTGACCTTGATACGTAGTGTGTTTGCTGCGGGCTGGTGGGGGCTGGTCGCGCAGTTCCCCGCGCCCCTGAAGGGGCGCGGTTCGCACCGGAGTTGACCAGTTCAGTTCTGGTAGACCCTGTCGGCTCCCGGGCCGCCCGACAGGATGTCGTTGCCCGGGCCGCCGTGTATGACGTCGTTGCCGCTGTTGCCGAAGATCCTGTCGTTGCCCTTTTCGCCGTACAGGCGGTCGTTGCCCCTGCCGCCGTAGATGAGGTCGTCGCCCGACCTTCCGTACGCGACGTCGTTGCCGTCCCCGCCGTTCAGGATGTTCCGGTCCCCGTCCTCGTTGTCCTCGCCGGTGAGTGAGTCGTTTCCGGCGCCGCCGTAGCACGCGTTCGAGCACCCGGTCATGATGTCGTTGCCGGCGCCACCGAGGGCTCCGAGGCCCCAGACGCCGCCTCCGCCGACGAGGTGGTCGTTGCCGTCCTGGCCGTAGAGCACGTTCCAGCCGGTGCCTATCAGGACGTCGTTGCCCTTGCCGCCGTAGATCGCGGCGTACGCGTGGTTGTTGGCGGGGATCGTCGCCGTGTCGTTGCCGTCGCCCAGGTCGACGTCGTAGATGTCGGTGTCGTCGGAGCCCACTGGGATGTGGACCGCGCAGCGGGCGACCGTGAGGTCGGTCGCCGACGGGTACACGCACTCGTCCTTGTCCGCCGCGCTCTGGTCGATGGTGATGGGCGCGCGGTCGCGGAAGGTGAGGATGTAGTAGGCGTCCAAGTCGTTGTCGCGGACCTCGATCTTCATCGAGACCGTCAGTCGGTTCGCCTGGCCCGTGGTGGCCTTGTACCAGAGCTCACCGCCGGTGTGGCGCAGCGATCCGGCGGTCGGGGTGGCCGCCTGGGCGGCCGGGGCCGTGAGCGCGGCGGCGCCCAGGGCGAGGGTCAGGGTGAGTGCTGTGGTCGTGGCGGTGGCGATCCTTCTGTGTGTACGCATGCGGGAGCAGCCCCTTCGCGGGAGTCGTGCCGTGGGTGGGTGGCCGTGTGTGGACACGGCAACTGATTACCCGTTAGACAGCGGTCCGGGGGCGGAGGTTGTACCGGGAGCGTCGTGAAATGTCCTCTCTGTGAACGCAGCCCTTGGCCCTCGACTCCCGTCTGCTGTAAGGGCCCAGACCTCCACGTCATGGCGTACGCCGTCCATCGGGAACGCCGAGCGCAGGACGCCCTCGCGGCGCATGCCGAGCCGTTTCGCGACCGCGAGGCTGCGGACGTTCGCGGTCGCCGCGCGCCACTCCACCCGGGACATGCCGCGGGTGCGCAGCGCCCACTCGGTGAGGTGGCCGGCGGCCCCGGTGACCAGGCCGCGGCCCTCGGCCTCCGGGGCCAGCCAAGCCCCCAACTGGCAGACGCCGGACGGGACATGGAAGGCCGAGAAGCCCACCCCGCCCACCAGGGTCCCGTCGAGCCAGATGCCGTAGATCCGCATGCCGTCCCGGGCCTGGGCCTCGGCGTACTTGCGCAGCCAGGCCTCGGCCTTGGCAGGGTCGTCGATGGTCGTCGCCCAGGGCAGCCAGGGGGCGAGATGGTCGCGGTTGCGTTCGACGTAGTCGTGGAACTCCGTTGCCCGCCAGGGTTCCAGGGCGCGGAGTTCGGCTCCTTCGGTGAGGGGGTGACTGAGCATGGCACTTCCGTTTGTGGTGCTTCGGTTTACGGAAATTCGCGGATATTTAGCTTTCAAGATCTTGTCATGTGAGATAAACGGATCGTAGAGTTCCGGTCACCCGAAGACGAACGGCGATCGGCGGACGTGCCGAACGCGCAGGGAGGGACGGGTCCGTCGTGCCATGAGCATCACCTTGTTCGTCCTCCGGCGGCTGTGCGGTGGGCTGGTCCTGCTGCTCGTCCTCGCCCTCCTGGTCTTCGCCCTGCTCGACGCGAGTCCGGGAACACCGCTCCAGACCCTGCTCGGCACCCGGCCGGTGACACCGGAACTGATGGCGGACTTACGTGGCCGGTACCACCTCGACGAGCCCTTCGCCGCGCGGTTCCTGCACTGGCTCGCGGGCGCCGTCCGGCTCGACTTCGGACAGTCGATCTCGGTCCAGTCCGGCACACCCGTCGCGGACATGATCTACGGCCGGATGCTGCTGACCACCGAACTCGCCGTCTACTGCCTGCTGCTCGTGCTGCTGGTGGGCGTACCCCTGGGGGTCGCGGCGGGCATGCGGCACGGGCGGGCCACCGACCGGAGCATCTCGCTGCTGGCCACGGTCGGTTTCGGCGCACCCGTCCATGTCCTGTCCGTCGTCCTCCTGTACGTCTTCGGGGTCGCCCTGGGCTGGTTCCCGGTGTACGGCGCCGGCGAGGACGGACTGGCCGACAGGATCACGCATCTGACGCTGCCCGCCGTGACGTTGGCGATCGTGCTGTCGGCCGTCGTCGTACGGCAGACCAGGGCGGCCACTCTGACGGTCGTACGGCAGGACTACCTCACCTTCGCCCGGCTGCGCGGCCTGAGTCCGGGGCGCGTGCTGATCCGGTACGTGCTGCGCAACTCCGCGCCGCCGGTGGTCACCAGTGCCGGAATGCTCCTCATCGCGCCGGTCGGCGCGGGCATCTTCATCGAGCAGGTGTTCTCGTTGCCTGGCATGGGCTCGCTGCTGCTGTCGGCGGTGACGGCCAAGGACGTTCCGGTCGTCCAGGGGCTCGCGCTGCTGCTCGGGGCCTTCGTGGTCGTCGTCAACCTGGTCGTCGACCTGCTCGGGTACCTGCTCGATCCGCGCGTCCGCCTCCACGCGGCCGGGGAGGGCTGATGACGAGCGCGGCCCTGGCGCCGGACCGACGGGAGCGCCGTCGGCCACCCCTGCTGGTGATACCGGCCGTCGTTGCGGTCGCCGTGATCCTGCTGCTCGTGGTGACGGGGGACCGGCTGGCCCCGTACGCCCCCGAGGACCAGGACCTGCTGCTCGGCGTGGCCGGTCCGGGCGGCGGGCACTGGCTCGGCACGGACACGCTCGGCCGTGACGTCCTGTCCCAGGTGATCGCCGGTACGCGCAACGCGGTGGTCGGGCCGCTGTGCATGGCGCTGGGCGCGGTGCTGCTGGGCGTGCCGCTGGGGGTGCTGGCCGGGTACCGGGGCGGGCTCCTCGACGTCGCCGCGAACCGATTCGCCGACCTGGTATACGCCCTGCCCGCGATGCTGCTGGTCATCGTCGTGGCCGGGATGCTCGGCGGCGGCTACTGGCTCGCCGTCGCGGTCCTGACCCTGCTGACCCTCCCGGCGGAGATCCGGCTCTGCCGCGCCACGACCCTCGTACAGGCCCGGCTGCCCTACGTCGAAGCCGCCCGGACCCTCGGACTCCCGGCGTCGAGCGTCATGTTCCGGCACATCCTGCCGAACATCCTGCCCACGGTCGTCGCGACCTTCCTCCTCGACTTCGTCGGAGCACTGGTCGGCCTCTCCGGCCTCTCCTACCTCGGCCTCGGCGCCGCCCCCGGCACCCCCGACTGGGGCCAACTCCTCCAACAGGGCCAGAGCCTGCTGCCCGTCAACCCGTACATGTCCCTGGCCCCCGCCTTGGCGATCACCGCCACCGCGACCGCCGTCACCCTCCTCGGCGACTGGACCCACGACAGCCGAACCACGAAACCGGCCCACCGATGAGGCCGCCGGGGCGACCGGGCGGGGCCGTTGGCGAGGGAACTTCGGCGGGCGTGCCGCCAGGCGATCCGCTCTCTGACGACCGAGCTTCCGAAGACCTGCCGTCCGGAGACCTGCCGTCCGGAGACCTGCCGTCCGAAGACCTGCCGTCCGAAGACCTGCCGTCCGAAGACCTGCCGTCCGGAGACCTGCCGTCCGGCGCCCCGGATCCCGGCGGCCTGCCCCCGGGCTGCCTGGCCCCCGGTGATCGGGTCTCTGGCGACTGGGCTCTCGGCGATCGCGTCTCTGGCGATCGGGTCTCCGGCGACCGCGCGTCGGGCGACCCGGCTCTCGGCGACCGCGCCTCCGGCGACCTGGGCTCTGGTGGCCGGGTCTGCGGGAACTCGGGAGGCCTGTCCTTTGGTGACCTGACCAGCGGCGACCTGGGCTCTGGCGATCGGGTCTGCGGGGATGGTGTCTCTGGGGGCGGGGACTCCGGAGCCCTGCCCGCGGGCGGCCCGGCCCGTGGGGACCGGGTCTCCGGCAACCGTGCTTCTGGCCCCCTGACCCCCGACGCCCTGACCCCCGACGACCAGGTTCCCGGCGACCCGCACCCCAGTGCCCCGCCCCCACTCCTGACCGTACGTCACCTCCACGTGCGCGTCGGCGGCGGTCGCGGGAAGGAGCGGACCCTCGTCCGGGACGTCGGGTTCGAGCTTGCGGCCGGGCGGACGCTCGGCATCGTCGGTGAGTCCGGCAGCGGTAAGACGCTGACCGCCCGGGCCGTGATGGGCGTACTCCCCGATGGGCTGCGCCCCGAGGGCGAGGTGCTGTTCGACGGGATTTCGCTGCTCGGCAGGCGGGAGCGGGAGTTACGTCCGTTGCGGGGGGACCGGCTGGCCATGGTGCTCCAGGACCCGTTCACCTCGCTGAATCCGCTTCAGACCGTCCACACGCACCTGTGGGAGTCGCTCGCCCCGGCGGTGCGGCGCAACCGTGCCGTCGCCTCCGCCGAGGTCGCGCGGCGGCTGCGTGAGGTGGGGCTCGACCCGGATGCCGTCGCCGGGCGTTACCCGTTCCAGCTCTCCGGCGGGATGCGGCAGCGCGTCGCGATCGCGGCGGCCCTGGCGCAGGACCCGGAGCTGCTCGTCGCCGACGAGCCGACGACCGCCCTGGACGTCACCACCCAGGCCGAGATCCTCGCCCTGCTGCGCCGCCTGCAGACCGACCGCGGCATGGCCCTCGTCCTCATCACCCACGATCTGCGCGTCGCGTTCTCCGTCTGCGACCGCGTGCTGGTCATGTACGCCGGTTCCGTACTGGAGGACGCCCCGGCGGCGGCCCTCGACCGCGCGCCCCAACACCCGTACAGCCTCGGCCTGTTGCTCGCCGAACCGCCCGTGTCCCGCTACGTGGACCGCCTGGTCTCCGTACCCGGGCAGGTGCCCGCCGCCGACAGCGTCGCCGACGTGTGCGCGTTCGCCGACCGGTGCGAGTGGCGGCACGACGACGCCTGTACGACGGCCCGGCCCGCCCTGGTCTCCCGTACGGCGGACCGGGCGTCCGCGTGCGCACGTATCGACGAGATCGGTGACGCGATCCGGGACCGTAGGCTCCTCCCCGTCACCCCGGGCACCCCGCCGTCCGCCCCCGGCGGCGAGCCGCTCCTCGTCGTCAGCGGCCTCACCAAGATCTACCGGACGCGGTCCATGGGCAAGCGGGAGACGACCGCCGTGCGTGACGTCTCCTTCGAACTCCGCGAGGGCGAGTCCCTGGGCCTGGTCGGCGAGAGCGGCTCCGGCAAGACCACCATCGCCCGCTGCGTACTGGGCCTGACCACCCCCACCACGGGCACGATCCGGCTCGGCGACCTCGACGTCACCGACTACCGAAGGCTCAGCCGCGGCGATCACCGGACGGCGCGCCGGACGGTCCAGGTCGTCTTCCAGGACCCGTACTCCTCCCTCAACCCCCGCCTCACCGTCGGTACGGCGCTGCGCGAGGCGGTCGCCGTACGCCGCGAGGGCGCCGCCGATCCCGTACGGCGGGCGGCGGAACTGCTCGAACTCGTGGGCCTGCCCGCCTCGTTCGCGCGCAAGCACCCGAGTGCCCTGTCCGGCGGCGAACGTCAACGCGTCGCCATCGCACGGGCGTTGGCCGTCCGGCCCAGGCTGCTGATCTGCGACGAGCCCGTCGCGGCGCTCGACGCGTCCGTACAGGCGCAGATCCTGGAGCTGCTGCGCGAGCTGCGCACCACGTACGGCACGAGCCTGCTCCTCATCACCCATGATCTGTCGGTCGTCCGCCAGATGACCGACCGCGCGGTCGTCCTGCGCGCCGGCGAGATCGTCGAGAGCGGCGAGACACCCACCGTCCTCGACACACCGGGCCACCCCTACACCCAGCGCCTCCTCGCCTCGATCCCCGGCGGGAACTGAGCACGGCCCCACACGAGATGAACGGAACCAGGAAGATGCCCCCCACCACCACGCCCCCCACCCCCTCCTCACGGCGAACGACGCTCCCCGTCGCCGCCCTCACCACCCTCCTGACCCTCACCCTCACCGCCACCGCCTGCACCAGCGGCGACAACACCACCGACACCACCGACCGAGCCGCCCGGACGACCGACAAGGCCGTCCCCGTCGTCAACTGGGCGCTCCCCAACGCGCCCGCGTCCCTCGACTACGCCAAGAGCTACGACAACGAGACGACCGGTGCCGTCATGGCGCTCGTGACGGAACCCCTCGAACGCGTCTCCAGCACAGGCCAGTTCACCCCGCAGCTCGCGACCTCCGTCACCCAGCCGAACCCGACCACCCTCGTCTACAAACTCCGCCCGGGCGTGAAGTTCTCCAGCGGCGCGGAACTGACCGCCGAGGACGTCGCCTGGAGCATCGGGCACTTCTCGTCCGACACCGCACAGACCTCCGCCCTCGGCCAGAAGGTGGCCGGCGCCGAGGTGACGGGCCCGCTGGAGGTGACCGTCAAGCTCAAGGCCGCCGTCCCGACCGCGCGGGCCGGGATCGCCATCACGACGCTCGTCGAAGAGGCCAAGTACGCCAAGGCACATGCCAAGACGCTGGGCAACGCTGGCACCGCACCGGTCGGCACCGGCCCCTACCGGGTCGCCTCCCAGACGGCGGAGAAGATCACCCTGGTCCGCAACCCGGCGTACGCGCGGACCAAGCCCGCCGCCGACAAGGTCGTCTTCTCCTTCATCGCCGACGACACGGCCCGCCAACTCGCCCTGCGCTCCGGCGAGATCGACGGCGGCCCGGTCACCGACCGCAGAAGCGCCGCCCAGTGGAAGGCGATACCCGGCGCGACGCTCTACACCGAACCGTCCCTGGCACGGGACTTCCTCGCCATGGACGTCACCCGCGCGCCCTTCGACGACGTCCACGTCCGCAGGGCCGTCGCCCACTCGGTCGACCGGACGGGCATCATGAAGGCCGCCTTCGGCTCCCTCGCCACCCCGATGACCGGACTGGTCCCGGCCCAGGAACTCGCCGGTGTCGCCGGCTCCGAACAGACGGCGAAGACCTTCCTGGACTCCCTGCCGAAGTACCCGCTCAGCGAGACCAAGGCGAAGGCCGAACTGGCCAAGTCGGCCCACCCGCAAGGCTTTTCGACGACCATCGAGTACGTCAAGGACTACCCCTGGCAGGAACTCGCCGTCCTCAGCATCCAGCAGAACATGAAGCCGCTCGGCGTGACGATCACCCCGAAGGCCGTCACCGTGAACGAGTGGTACGCCAAGTTCTTCCAGCACCAACTCACCGGCCTCTCCCTCCCGTTCGGCTTCGAGGCCGGCTACCCCGACCCGGCCTCCCTGCTCGGCAAGCTCGTCGGGAAGAGCAACATCGGGCCCCAGAAGATCAATATCGCCAACTGGACCACGGCCGACGTCGACGAGGCCCAGGCGACCGTCGCGGCGGCGGGCCCGGACAGCACGCGCTGGGCAGCCGCCCGCACGATCCTCGGCGCGGTCGCCGAACACGTCCCCTACGTCCCGCTGTTCACCGAGGACGAGGCGTTCGCGGTCCGCAAGGGCTTCGCGTTCGAGGGCTCGGGGCTCACGTCCTTCGACCTGGCCAACGGAAGCTGGATCTTCCGCCTGAAGGCCACCGTCTGAGACGGAACCTGTCCTGCTGTTGGGCCCTCTCCTAAAGGGGGCCCAACGAGCGGAAGAGGCCAGGAGACACGTGCCGGTCATTGGCCAGCGGGGGCACCTCGTGCTGCTCACCGCCTGGACGATCCTGTGGTTCGCCCTGGTCGAGCCGCACGGCGGCTTCTCCTGGCACTACCTCCGCACCGGCGGCGAGCTGATCTACGAGCGCCCCGGCAGCCCCGACGGCGGCCTGAACCTCTACGCCCACCACCCCGAACTCCAGATGGGCCCCGTCAGCTTCCTCGCGGCGGGCCTCCTCAACCCCTTCCCGGAACACGTCGGCCAGTTCCTGGCAGCCGCCGTGATGTCGCTGCTCGGCCTGGCGATCCTGGTCATGGCCGGCCGCAGCGCCGCCCAGTACTTCCTGGGCACCGGCACCAACCACCAACGCCTGCGCCAACGAGTCCTGATCGCGGGCTTGGCGTTCATCCCGATGTGGATAGAGGTAGCGGTCCGCTTCGGCCACCTCGACGACGTCCTTGCCCTCTTCTTCACGGCCCTGGCCGTACGGTCCCTCACTCGCGGAGACGCGGCAGCGACCGGCGTCCTGCTCGCCCTCGCCGTGGACTCGAAACCGACAGCGATAGCCTTCCTCCCCCTCCTCCTAGCCCTACCGAGGCAGAAATGGCCACGCGCGGCCCTCTGCTGCGCTGCCCTGATCGCGGTCGTCTGGCTGCCGTTCTTCCTCGGCGCCCCGCACTCGTTCGCCGCCGCCGAGTTCGTCATCCCCAACCAGCCCGCGTCCGCCCTGCGCCGCCTCGGCGTCGGCGACCCGGTGACCCCGCCCTGGGTCCGCCCCGCCCAGGCGGTCGCCGGCCTGGCCCTGGGCTGCGTCGCGGTATGGCGCGGACGCTGGCCCGCCGTCGTCCTGCTCGGTGCCAACGCCCGCATCGTCCTAGACCCGAGCGTCTACACGTACTACACGGCCTCGGTCCTGCTCGGCACCCTCCTCTGGGACGTGATCGGCCAACGCCGCCTGGTCCCCTGGTGGAGCTGGATCGCCCTGCTCACCCTGTACGGCAGCGTCTTCGCCGTCCCCGACGACGCGGCCCGCGGCCTGGTCCGCCTGGGCTTCGTCGTCGTCTCGACGTCGTACGTCCTGCTCTGGCCGGTACGGGACCGACGGCGCCGACGCTCCCCCGCGCCACCGGTCCCTGCCCCTCAGGCCTCGCCGGACTTACCGAGCCGCGACTCATGGGCCTCGGCGAGGAGGAGGTAGCTGCTGGCGGTCCAGGTCCAGGTGCAGGTACGGCCGCCGGAAGCGGGCGAGCACGTCTGACGCGCATACCTCATAAGCCCCCAGCAACCCGCAGGACACACCCCTGGTTAGGCTCGCGGCCTTGGCATGGATCTGCCATCTGTCTTTGGGGGTTTGTGGGAATGTCCGTTCTTGTTTCCGTGCCGCGCAGAGTGACGAGCGTGGCGTTCGCGGCCGTACTGCTCGCGGGAGGATCGGTAGCCTGCGGAGGGGGTGCCAAGAGCGAATCCGCGGTTGCAGCCCCACCCAAGGTGACTCCCGCGGCGGCCGTGGCGAAGGCTGCGAAGAACTCCGAGGACATCACGTCGCTCCGCTATCGGATCAGTGGCACCGTGCCGGCGAAAGGCCGTCTGGAGGTCGAGGCCTCCATGAACACGCAACCGCTGGCCATGAGTATGAAGATGACCGCTGCGGCCGACCAGGGTGGGGACCACCAGCTGGAAATCCGGTTCGTCGACGAGGTGATGTACGTCGGCGGGAGTGGGGTGAGTCCCGAGAAGCTGAACGGCAAGAGCTGGCTGAGCGCTGCGCCTGCCACATGGGGACGCGGCGCGGTGGACAACCAGTCCTATGGCGTGCTGCCCAGTCAGCTGCAGGGGACCCCAACTGCGCAGTCCATGCTTCTGACCGGGTCCAAGGATCTGCGGCTGATCGGCACTGAGACGGTCGACGGCGCCAGGACCACGCACTACAAGGGGACGGTCGACAGCGACGGCATGATTGGAGAGCGCCTCGATCAGTTCATGCAGTTGGAGGTCTCCGACCCGCTCACCATGGACCTGTGGATAGACGGCGACGACCGCACCAAGCAGTTCCGTATGCGGGCCGAACACAACGACTTGCTTGTCGGCACCGGAGACGGGCCGCTCGACCTGACCATCACGTTCCTCGACATCAATCAGCCTGTGACCGTCAAAGCCCCGCCGACCAAGGACACCGTCCCACTCGCGGGCGACGCGCAAGAAGGCTGAGCGTCGCCTGGGCAGAGGAGAACCCCTGACACGCCAGCCCCGTCTCAGTGAGCGTTTGATTCTCGGTTGTCTGTTTCATCTGGCTCAGCTGTCGCGCCAGTTGGGGGTGGCTTCGTGGGTGAGGCGGCGGGTCATGAGGTTGATGGCGGCCAGGCCGTGTTCTAGGTAGCGGGTGAGTCTTGGGCGGATAGTTCTTCGGCCAGTTCCATACAGCGCAGGCGGGCTGGGGAGAAGTCGTAGGGCATCTTGCCGATGGCTTCGAACGCGTTCATGGAGTCGGCCTTCCGCCTGCCGGAGCTGAGGTCGGCCTCGTCCTCGCCGTCATCGGCGGTGGCAGGGTGCAAAGTGTCCCAGGCGTCGAAG